>NC_020545.1 GCF_000349325.1 Streptomyces davaonensis JCM 4913 | reverse complement strand
CCTGGGGCGGGTCCGCTGCGCTCCCCCGCCTGACGGTCCTTCCGGCTGCGCCTCCAGGACCGTTGAGGCCCGCTGGCGCGGGCCGGGCTGACTGTGAGGGGTGGGGGTCGCTCGTTCGTGTGGGTTTCAGTGTATCGCATGCATCAGGTTGATTCAGCATGTACCGTTGGCGGAAACACGAGACACCCCCCCCACCACACCCGCGGAACGCACCTTTTGGTAAAGCGTCAGCGTGAGAATTGAGGTGCATTAACTTACGAGAGGATAATGAATTGGGGAGCTTCGGGCCTCAGCCGAAGGACGTTACCTCAGATATGGGAAAGGAAGAATTCCGAGGTGCGGAGGTATCGGAGCCGAACGGCCCCCAGGGCCGGGCGGCGGAACCCCAGACGGCGCCAGCCACGCCCTTGTTGCTGGTTGTCCCGTCATGGCCGACACCACCCGAGACTCAGAGCCGCTGATGCCGCCTTTGGTCTGCGCGGGCTCACGGGCTCGCATGCGAAGCCGCCTCAACCACCAGGGGTCCTGCCGGCGCCTGCGGGTGGACCTCAGCCACCTAATACTTAGGCAGATCAAGAACCCGCTGGTCAGCGGCGTGCACATCTGGCGATCTGTCACCTCAGGAGATACACAACGCCCTCGATATGTACCTCCTGAGGAGTCACATCGACGCCCAAATGTCAGCCAGACCGACAGGTCGGGCGTGAAAACGTCAGCCAGACCGACATTCGCGACGATGTCCCGTTGAGCGGACCGCCGGAGCACGCAGGGGGGAGATCTGTCCCCCCTGGGGGGACACAACACGCCGGAACGTCAGCCAGACCGACATATCTGTCGGCGTGGCTGACATACTTCTGCCGTCCAAGATCAGCGAAGTGGAGAGCAGCCTCGTGTCATCCGAGCCACAGCGCCGCCGTCCCGCACCGAAGCGCGCGCCGCGCCGCCCGGAGCTGCCCCTCGACGATGAGATCCAGGCGTGGTCCAAGCCCACCCGGCCGGTTGAGGACCTGGATGCCGTCGCCAACCGCTACCCGGACCGGCACCTGTCGCTGAGCAGCAAGCGCAAGCCGATGGAGTTCTACGACACTCCGGAGCGGCCCAAGGCCTTCTCCATGGACTCGCTGGAGTTCTTCTTCCTGATCGCGCAGTACTTCCGCGAGGCCCTGCCGCTGCGTCTGATCCTGCTGATGATCGCCTGCCAGAAGGCCGGCGGGCAGATCCGGCTGACCCAGGAAGAGATGTCGACGGTCCTGGACGTGCAGCGCGCGAAGATCAACGAGGCCCTCGGGGAAGTGATGTCGCACGGCATCGTCTTCAAGGTGCGCCGGGGCGTCTACCAGTTCAACCCGCCCTACTCGTACCGTGTAGCTGAGTTCATCCCGGGCACCGAACTGGTCGAAGCCGAGTACGTCCAGGTCGACCAGGACAAGACGATCGCGAACATCCGCAAGGATGAGAGCCTGCCGCAGCTCGTGCGGTTCCCGTCGCTGGAGCACATGCGCGAGGCGATCGAGAAACTGCGCAAGAAGCGAGCCGAAGAACGCGCTGCACGCCGGTTGGCCCGTGCCCAGCGCCAGGAGGAGGGAACAGCCCAGTGAGCACCTTGAAGTGGGCGGCGACCAACGCCGACAGCCTTCTCGCCGACCTGGACCTGCCGCCCGCCGCCTACCGCGCGCTGCTCAAGCTCCGGGGACGCAGCGAGGCCGGCGGCCGCATCAGCATCGACCAGGCCGCCCTCGGTGAGCTGCTCGGGCTCAGCCGCCCCAGCGTGAACGCCGCACTGCGGGAGCTGGAGCTGGCCCGGCTCGTCAAGAAGGTCCGCAACGGCGTCTACCAGATCAACCCCATGCTGGCCGGCCACACCTCCCCCGAGGACGCCCTGGCCGCCGTCAAGGCCATGCCCAAGGCGGACCGCCTCGACAGCAAGACCTACGTGGCGAACTACCACAAGGCCGTCGCCGCCTACCAGGACCAGCTCGCCGAGCAGCGCAAGAAGCGAGCGGCCGCCGCCGCAGCCAAAAAGGCCGCGGCCGCCAAGAGGCGCGGCTCGCTGCACGCCGTCGGCTGACCCGGCCGCCTGCTGCACGAGCAGCACCCGTGTGCCGTCTGGGTCGTGCGAATGCTGCGCTGCACGTCCGACCCACGGTGCAGCAGCCAAGCAGCGGGACCAGGAGCAGGGGCGCGGTAGTCGGGCACAGCCACAGTCGTCAGTCGATGACGAGGGCGTGGTGCACGGCCTGGCGGGCGCGGTCGACATCGGCGTCCGTGACCGTCTCGTCGTCCTCAATGCCAGCGAGCCACTCGGTCATCTCGTTGGGGTGGCAGCGAGCAAGGTCGGCGGGGATCTCGAGAGGGCGGGTGTCGGGCACGGCATGCTCCTGGACGGGTCACCGTGCTCAACGTCTGACAGCGTCGGGGGTGCCGGGCCGGGTGGTCAGATCCGCCAGGAGCGGATGCGGTCTGCAGCGTCGTACCCGTCGGCGCGGCCAGCGCCGATGTCCCGGGCAAGGTCGATCAGCGCGCCATAGGGCGGGTCGATGGCCTCGCCTGCGGCGTTCATGTACGACACAACGATCGCGGCGCCGTACAGGGCGTTGCGGGCCGGAAGCGGGGCTAGCCGGATGATGGCGTGCATGAGCGCGGCCGCGCGCCAGGCGTTGTCGACGGTGACGCCGACCTGCGGGGTGTTGACGCGGTGGCGGGCGACGGCGGCCACGAGGTTGGAGAAGTCGTGGACCGACGGGTGCTTGGGCAGGACCTCCGCCTGGCGCTCCAGGAGCCAGCGGATGTCGATGTGGAAGTCCACGTCAGGCCGCCCGCCCCGGAATCTCGGCAGCGTCCAGGCGGGCGGGGGCGTCGTCGGGGAAGGCCGCGTCGAACGCGTCCGCGTTGTCGGCGACGAACTGGCGGAAGACCTCCGCGGCGTCCTCGAGGCGGGGGTCGCGGACCGCGTTGCGCGCGGCCTCGGTGATGAGCGCGGTGACCGTGGTGCCCTCGGCCTCGGCACGCTCCTGCAGCTGGGCGTGGAGTTCCTCGGGGACCCGGATCGTCACTGGCTTCTTCGACATGCTCTGAACGTACAGCAGGGCGTACAGCACAGGGAGGGAATCGGCGGATTCCGCCCTGCCAGAACGTCCGGACTGTTCACCGGCGAGACAGCCGCTATGTCCCGATGAGGCAAAGCCATTGACGCCCACGCCCGCCCGGAAAGAAGGTGATCAGGCAAAACGAGCAAGGGGGCGCACGATGTCCGGTTATGAGCGAACCCGCGCCCACGTTGTCCGCGCAGGAGAGGCCACGGCGCAGGTCGTCATCCCGGCGTGGATGCACGGACAGATCACCGTGACCGTGGACACGGCGGACCTGGTCGCGGCCACCGGTCTGGGCCGGGACGAACTCGCCAGCGTGGACCTCAGCGTCGTCGCGGATCTGTCCGCGACCATGGACACGGCCGTCGACCCGCACGCCTGGCAGGTGCCAGCGGCTCCGGGACGGACCGCCGCCTGACTGGGGCGGCACGGCTGCCAGGCGTGCGGGCAACTACGTTCCGTATCGCGCATGAGGGCACGCGAGGCAAGATCACGAGTGTCACGCTCACGCTCCGTCAGCGTGACGTGGCCCGAGCACGGCCTCGGGGCGGCGAACAACTATCCCCAGCGCCGTAGCTCCCGCGTCAGCTCCTGGTGCCACGCCGTACGGCGCGGCGCGCGCTGGCCGTCGGGCGGGGTGCCAAGGGCGACCACGGGATCGGTGATCCGGTAGGTGACCCGGTACGCGAGGACATCGGTCGCGGCGTCCATCCAATCGTTGGCGTTCCGGGAGGGGGCCATGGGGCCAAGCGCGGTGACGAACCAGACCGGTAGCAGGTCCGCGCCGCTGACCGCGTCGGAGAGCCGGCTGCGCAGCCGAAGCCGCAGCCTCGTGTTCGCCCGCTGGCCCGCGTCGATCACCTTGGCCTTCTTCGCGCGCAGGGTGTTGTCCGCCTCCAGCTTCTCCCGGTCCTGCTCTGCGCTGGTCGTCAGCGGACCGATCCGGCTGTGAACCGCTTGGGCCTTGGGCGCGGACTCCTTGAAGGCGGGCTCGGCTGTTTTCCGTTCCGGGGCTCCGGCCTGTGTGGTGGCCAGGACCGCGACGGCGCGAAGGACCGCGGCACGGTGCTGGCGCCGCTCCTCCAGGGCCTGCTTGAGGTGGGCGCCGGACAGCTTCAGCCGGGAGCGCTCGTAATCGGGCAGGAGGCCGACGCGCGCATCGAGGCCCTTGTTCACGGTGACGGCCAGGGCGTGCAGTTCGCCGGCGCGGTCCTCGTCGAGGTCGACGACGACGGCGCCCTCGGCTTGGCGCAGGTACCGTTCCAGCGCCGCCACCCGGGTCGCGAGCCGGTCCACGCTCCCGTCGACCTCCGAGATGCGGTCACCGAGGTCGCTGTCGACCCGTTCGGTTTCTTCCTTCGCCTCCCGAAGGTCGTACTCAAGGCTGTCGACCCGGCGGGGGATGTCCTCGAGCTGACCGACGGCGTCTTCCACCTCCGACAGCTTGGAGTCATGGTCGCGTACCTCGGACAGTGCGTGCCGGAGGCTGGTTTCGAGGTTGTGGACCTTGCGGTCCAGGTTCGAGTACGACCCTTCCAAGCTCACGCCGCTCCCCTCCTTTCCCGCGCGTGCGCGGCGTCGGCGTCGGTCGCCAGGACGAAGCTGCCGATCCAGCCGGCGGCCGCAGCGACCCAGAACCATGTAGACAGCACGCCGAAGACGAGCAGGGGCACCAGCACGGTGACCGCGCCCAGGACGCCGGCCGCGATGCGCAGCTCCCGGTGTCCCTGTACCGGGGCGTCCATCCCGCTGGCCAGGAAGCCGAACAGCAGCTGGAAGACGGCGAGAGCGACCCAGCCCCAGCCGATCCAGCCGGTCAGCGGCGCCAGACCGAGCAGCACGGCCCCGAGCATGTGGATCCGCGCCGACCAGGTGAGGGCGGATTTGCTGACCTGCCGCTGCGGCTCTTCCCGCTTCGCCGGGGCCTCGGCCTCGTACTCCAGCAGCGCCGACCCGGCGTTGACCAGCTGCGCGAAGAGCGCCTCATAGCGCGGATGGTCTTCAGGCAGGCCCGGTAACTCCTGGAGCACCGAGCTGATGTCCGCCTGGAGGCCGGCGACCTCACCGGCTATCTCGTGATCGATCTCGCCCACTCGTACCCCCTGTGACGATGCGTCGCCGGAACACTGCCCGGCAACGGCCCGCACCAGCCGCAAACCGATCGACCGTACCGGCCTGCGTCCGCAATGAGCTGGGCAATGATCAGAAGTGGCCGAATCCGCGCTGCTCCAGCACCCGCACCCGGCTTCTCGCGCCGGGGCTGTCCCGTCGTACCCAGACCGCGTCGATGTCCTCGTGCTCCTGGTGCTCGCTCATGCCGGGCTCCCCGGGGCGCCGGGCGTCTCGGGGGCGCGGTTGAGGAACGTTGCGAGGTCGGCGGCGGCCTCGGGGTCGGCGGTGGCGATCCGGGCCGCGAACGCCAGCTGGCCGACGCCGGTGTCCGGGACCAGGCGGGCGAGTTCGGCGAGCAGCGCGGCGTGCGCGAGGACCGGTGGCGGAAGGAGGCCGGTGGCGGCCTTGCGGGCGGCCGGGTCGCGGTAGTGCCCGAGGTGCGCGGCAAGGGCGTGCGCGAGCCAGGCGTCGACGTCGGCCTGGACGTACCCGCCCGCGCGCCGGGTGAGTTCGTCGCGCACGGCTTCGTCCCCGTCGTGGGGCTCGGTCTGCTCCAGCGTGCCGAGCTCACGCAGCGCCTGGAGCTCATCGGCGCGGGCCGCGACCCGGGCGGCCTCGCGGTGCTCGGCTTCCCGGGAGTCGGCGGCCGCGGCGTCGGCGGCGAGCTCGGCCTGGACGACGTCGTCGGCGCCGGGGTCGTAGATGGTGCCCGGCGCCGCGGCGGCGAGCAGCTGCGCGATGCGCTCCCACTCCGCGAGCTCCGCCGGGCCGCGGACGTCGTCAGCCCGGTCCTCGTGGCGCGCGTCCCGCCGGGCGCTGAACCGGGCGTCCTCGAGGGCCACCGCGATGGCGTCGGCGTCCATCCCTTTCGCCTGCCGTCGCACGACGCGGCGGCCGATCCGGGCGGGGTCGACCGGCTCGCGGGGCGCGGCAAAGCGCGGGGCGAGTGGACGGCGCGCAGTGCGCCGGGGTGGCCAGGGCGTGGTCATCATCGGCCTCGTATTTGTGGTGCGGATTCGGAGCGGGCCGCCGCCGGAGTGCTTCTGCGACGGCCCGCCGAATATGGTTTATAGCAGGCCGTGAATTTAGCCGTGTCAGAACTGGAAATCTATGGACTGGACGTGCGTGAAATCCGCACGGAGACCGCCGGCCCGGGTGCCCCATTCCGTGAAATACGACTCGGTGATGGCCTCCGCATCGATCGGATGTAGATCTTCCTCCGTCGCTCCGGCCTCCTGGAGCTCCAGGATCTGCTTCACGTAGGTGGGAGAGATCGGGGTGGTGATGGTGCGGATGCGGCCGTCATCCGAGCTGCCCGAGCACGTGAATCCGACGTACGCCGTCACCTCCACCATCATCCCGCTGGAGGTGGATGCCTGCTCCCGTGCCTGTGCCCTGACCTGTGGTTGCCACTCGGATTCGGTCGCCTCCACCAGGGCGGCATGGAGGCGCTTCTGCGGAGTCGTCAGCTTCCCGGCACGGTAGCGCTCCACCGTGCGACGCGAGACGCCCAGACGCTCCGCCAGGGCCTTGGCCGACCCCTTCGCCCGCGTGAGGAGGAATTTCACCTTTGCATTCGCGGATTTCGGTGTGGGCCGGGTGAAGACCTTCCGCTCCGCCCGCGCGAGGGCTTCCAGGACCTTGCCGCGACGTGGGGCCGCCTGCTGCTCGTGATCGCTCATGCCCCCAGAGACCACGGATTGCCTGTGGACAGGTTTCAGTAGTTTGGCCAGCGGGTGTGGTCTGATCGTGAACTCTTTGGGAGCCAGCGCTCGATCGCTCGGCCGCAGATGCGCAACACGGTTGAACGAGGCGGCCAGGCCGGTGACATAGTGCTCACCGCGACTTGAGCTTGCGGCGCGGCGGAAAGAGGGATGCTGGCATTTGTGGCTGGCTCTAGAGGCACTTCCCTGGGTTGCAGCGTAATGATCTCAACCGTAGGACTGTTGTCGGCTCGGACCAGGACTGGGTAGCGGTATGGCGTCCTGATGGGCAGCCCGGAGCGGGTTGTACCTGCCGGTGGGCGGGCCTTTCGCGGACCTTGCTGTCCGCGCGGGCCGGTGGGGAACATAATCTTCAAAGGGATCTGTCCGCGCAGGAAGTTGAGGTCAGTCTCGTTTTCGTGATTGGCCACTTGGAACGCGGCGTCGGCCCGGGCTGGGCTTTCGTTCTGCGGGGCATCCACGAGAAACGTCAGCTTCCTGGCTGCTGTAGGCAGCCTCTCGGCTGCGGAGATGCGATCCCAGACCTGCTGCCAGCGGCGCACGCCGTTCGGGGGAACGTCCAGAGATTCCATGAACGCTGTGAGGTGCTCCCGCGAGGGGACGGCCTCGCCTCTGAGAATGACGCTGAGAGTGCTCTTGGGCAGCCTGTAGCGTCCGTCCGGGGTGCGCCCGGCCATCGTTTGCAAGTCACTCAGGGACGGCTGTCCTTGGCGAGCCCGCATCGCAACCATGACGTCGTGGAGCTTGCCGAAGCTGTCAACGACGTCGGGATGGGTCATCGCCGAACGCAACGAGGTCGCCAGGTCCCGGAACTCCGGGGAGATGCCTGCTCGGCGTCTGCGTTCCTCCTTTGCTCTGCGCGCGGCCTTCCAAAGGCGCACCGCCTCATCGGGATCTGCGTCGCACGCGGCCGCGAAGGCGACCACCAGGCGGCGGGTGGGGACCGTGCAGCCGGAGGCGCCACGGGAAAGTGCCGACGCAGTGAACTGGTGACCGGTCAGTATGGCCATTGCCGCGTAGGTGAGACCTCGGCGCTCGCGTTGGGCACGGAGCCATAGCGCGAGCGCCTCGGCCTGTCGGGTTTCGGCGGCAACGGCGTTCTCACGCCGTCCCATTAAGGCTCAGACGACGTCGGATGGCGGAGCCTGTGGCGCGCGCAGGGCTTGGACGGAGTGGGCGGCGATACCCAAGGCTCCGCCGACGAATGCCAGGGCGCCCGCTACCGGCATGCCCAGGGCCGCGAGACCTGCGGCCACTACGACGACCACGATCACGAGGCGCACCTCCGCGGCTGTGAGGCCGTGCGCGGGTTGCGGGCCGGGAGCCTGGCGTAAGGGGATTGAACGCATGTCTGCCTGCCTGTCTTGATGCCACGCCCTGTGTAGGCATGGGGAGTTGGCTGCACCGTGTATGGCCGGCGGCGACTTCCAGGTCGGCCCGTCGGCGAGGCCGATCATCTCACCGAGATCAGGACAACCACAATGAGCGGCCCATCGGGTGAAGTCTTTGATGCGCGATCGTCTAAGACTTCACCCCCACGAAATGGCGAACGAGTGGCCGAGTACGAATCCGGACTTGTGAAAAGAGCAGGTGGGAAGACGGAAGCTGCTCTTTTTTGTGCATTTTCGTCCAGGCGCCATTGCCCAACCGGAGCCGGGGATGCCATGGTCCTTTCAACGCTGCCTCCGGCACCTGCCGCCGAGGCTCCCTGGCGCCATGGCTGCACCATGAAACAGGGTCCGGGTTCACCGCGTTCCAGCGCGGCGCCCGCCAGGTGGCGCGTCCTGTGAGGATGCGCCACCTGCCGCATGATCAGGTGGCCGCAGACGGTGAGCGAGCATCCGATCTCGCAGCGCTGTCGGCGGCTCGAACTACTGTTGGGCCGTGACGACGTACGACTACCCCGACGCTCTCCTCAAGGCGCAGCAGGCCCTCAAAGAGGTACGCGCCAGCCTTAACGCCCTGGTCAAGACGCTGCCGTACTCCGTGGAACCCATGGATGCCTGGGAGCGCCCCGACGGCTATTGGCTGGGCACGTCCCCGTCGTATCCGGACTCGCCGGGCTGGTCGGAGCAAGAGCAGAAGGAGGTTGCGGCGTTGCGGGAGCGTGAGCGTGAACTCGCCAGCGCAATCGTCACGCACCCGTTCTGGAGCGAAGTCGCCGGTCCCGGACGGCCCGATGCCCGCTCCCAGCTCAAGCACACCCTCGAGCGCGGGGACGGCGAGGGTCAGGAGGCGGCGTAGCCGTGGCGGACACCCCGCCGGAACCACCGCCCATCACGGTGGTCCTCCCCAATGCTGAAGCCGTCACAGGGCGGCTGCACGAGCGTCGGCAGACCCCGGACGGCTGGTTGTACCGCGTGGCCGTTCCGGCCTGGCAGAACACCCCTGAGGGTCGTGTGGAGCCTGCCTGGTACGTGGTGTGGGTGAAGGCCCCCGACCATGTCAGGCCGGTCGACGGCGTCTCGTACGACGGTGTTCCCACCGAGCGCCTGGACGCGCCGTCGACGGTGCGCGAGATCCTGGGGCCCCGTCGGCCCTCCGGATGGGTCCTACAGAAGCTGGAGGGCGGCCGCGGCGCCGGCCGGGGCATCATCCACGCCATCGATTGCGAGGAAGCCCCCACCAGAGCGCCGCTGCTGGCCCTGGACCAGGCGCTGGACGCTGCGGAACACCCGGGCGTCCAGCTGTGCTCCCTTTGCGGCGCGGCCGCCGAACTCGATCCTGTACTCCGGGGCTTCGGCCAAGGCCACGCCGACGGCGAGTAGCAACTCGGACACCTATGCGACCAACGGCACTTGTGTACGGGTTCGGGAGGGGTGTTGTCAGACCTCGCTGTCACCATCCGCCCATGGCCCAGATCAGCCCCAAGCTCGCCCACACCTACTTCACTGAATTCTCTGCTGGCTCCGCCGTCCCGCTGGACTTGGACGACCTCCTGAACATGAGGCACCTGCGGCGTCACAACCATGTCGTCATCGGCGATGTCGCGCTGCGCTGCTACAAGAACAAGTCGAAGTGGACGTACGACGAACGCGACATCCGCCGCGCTGCGCAGGAGTTCGCGGACTTCAGTCTGGACGCCGACGATGTCGTGGAGGTGCAGTTGCCTGCCTATCGCGACCACAACGGACAGGACCCCGAGGGCCGGGGCCGGGCCGACTGGCGGGGACAGATCGCGGCCTGGCTGTTCTGGCAGGCCCGCGAGAAGCACAACGAGGGCCGGCCTTACGAAGAGTGGGACGACAGCTGGAAGCGCATCGGAGCCAGCGGGCTGCCCGGGGCACTGACCTGGGACGAATTCGTCGCGGCGCGCAGCGGGGAACGGTTGCGGGAGAACATCGCCAACACCCGGCCGCTGGAGCTGATGACTTTCGCTGGCGGCAGCCTGTTCGTGCCGAGGGCCTACGCCGAACTCCTGGACCGATGGGAGCAGGTGGAGGAGGACCTGGTCGCCCGGGCCCGGATCTGTAAGGGCTGTGCTGCTGGGGGCCCGCGTTGGGGCGGCTGGCGTACGCCGAGCCCGCTCGGCTACGTCACTCTGTGCCCGCCGTGCTCGGGAGCTGCCTTCCAGCAGTACACCGGTCACCTGCGCGGCGTGTTGTACGACTCCCCCCGCGTGCGGGGCATCCGCGCCGACGACTACCTGTGCCGCCTGTGCGCTGAGACCCGGGCGACGGCTTGGGATCACTGCCACGATCATGGCTTTGTACGCGGCCCACTCTGCGGCAGCTGCAACACCTTCGAGGGCAAGAGCTCCCCGCGCAGCTTCCTGGAGCGGCAGGACGGGGCCGTGCTGCACCTGCTGGAGTGCCGAGGCTGCCTGGAACAGCGAACCCTGCCCGGCCGGTACCACGTCGGCATCGCCGAGAGGCATCTGGAGGCAACCGAGTACCACCGCCACCGCGGCCGCTCGTGCCGGCGCCAGAGGTGGGTCCGGCACGTGGAACTCGCCCACGGCGCGCACCGATTTGAACTGGATTGCTGGTGGCACAGCCAGAAGTGGACGAAGGACGTCACGGTGCCCGAGACCCTGGCACTCGTACGGGACTTCGTCGACCAGGCGCTTGCCCCCGCGCAGCTGGAGGCCGCGGTGCCGGCCGCGCGTGCAGCGGCGGACACTACGCCATCGGCATGAGCAACCACGCCAAGCACACCAGCTCGATCACCGCCAGATGGGCTCCTTTCGGCCCGGTCACTCTTCCCGGCCGCGGGTGAACCAGAGGACCCGGACCATCTCCGCCGCCGCCCGTCGCCGGACAGGCTTCCGGGCATACACCGCAGTGAGCGACAGCAGGACGATCAGCAGCAGGTACAGCGCGACGACCGCAAGCAGGGCCCACACCAGCAGCGGTACCCGAGCAAGGAACGGCGCAATTGCCGTCACGACGACCCCCATCAGTTGCAGAGCAATCTCCGCACTGACGGGGCGGCCTACCGCAACGGCCAACGCCCGATCCGACGATCTTGAATCGTCGGCCGGGTCCACCCTCCCTTGAATTGGCTGGGGGGAAGTGCCGTTGCGTACTCTCCGGCGGTCGTGAGCCGCCAGCCGAGCGTTCCCGGTCGAGAGCTGCTTCCAGAGTGCCACACCACGGGTGCCGTTTCGGCTCGAGTCGGCAAGGAGGGTGCGCGCGGTGATCCGCCCGGGCCAGGTCGGCGGAGGGTGCTGGCTGCCGTAGATCCGCCGTTAGGTGATGCTTCTCGCCGAGATCAGCTGGTTGGTCAGCTCCACCGTGGCGAGGTACCACCAGAAGATCCAGTCCATGAACGCTTCGTCGTAGTCGCCGTGCTGGTCGGCCCTGCGGTGGCGCAGGTTGTATCGGTTGGCGATCTCGAACAGTGCCCCTTCGTCGGCCTTGCCGACCTGCTCTTTGATCAGGGGGCGGCGTTCTTCGAGAATGCCCGCGAGGGTGACGATCGCCGATCGCTTGCTCTCTGCTGATGTGTCCCGTCCCCGGAAGAGTGCGATGGCATGGCGGATACGCGTGGTGATGTCCGGGGCGCTGTCGTTGAGGGCGCGGTGCACCAGTGTGCTGCGGGCGTCGTCGGTAACGGTGACCAGGCGACCGAGGTCCTCGCCTTCGGCGGCGAGCTCGTACTCGATGCCGGCTTCGCGCAGCAGTTGGTTGACCTTCCACCGGTACAGGACGCGTGCTGGGCCGTTGTGGAACTCCGAGTGGTGCCATCCGCAGCCGCCGTAGGAGTGGAAGGCCCGCATGCGGGGACGGCTTACCAGGTCGTGGAACACCTCCATCAGCCCGTAGAAGGTGTCCTCGTCCCACGTCTCCGGCGCCAGAGGCCACAGATTGGGGATGCCCAGGCGCCTGTCGATCACTGCGGAAGCGTCGGGCAGCTCGCTGTGGTCGTCGACGCATTCCTCGCCGAACGCCTCAACCAGGTAGCCGCTGTCGGCGAACTCGCCGATGAGCCGCGCAAAGTCACGTCGGGTGTCCCGCGCGGTGCTGCCGTCGTGGGCTGGTCCGTTGCCGCGGCGCTGCGGCCAGTACGGCCGTGGCGCGGTCGCGTGCCTGAGCTCGGGTGCCCGCATGATGAGCTCAGTGAACCAGTCGTGCTGGTCCATCACGGCCCGCTTGGCGCCCCAGCTGGTGGCAGGGTCCGCCCAGGGATCATCTATTGGGGCGGTGTGGTTGGGCAGGTCTTCAAAGTCTGCAACCGCGGTCGTACCTGCCAGGGCCTCCGTCATGAGCCATGTTGCCCGGTCCTGCCAGGAGCCCTTGGAGCGGAGGATGCGCTCCCCCTCGGACACGAACAGCGATGTGGGCCAGAGGAGTTCGTAATTGCTCAAGTCCAGACTCACCGGAACATCATCGCCCATCCGGGTATGTCCCGCCCCCAAGTGATGGATTGCCGTTTCAGTCCCGGATGAGCTCCTTGAACTGGGGACACCCGACGGCAGGATCTGTGACTGAGCGCCTCAGGTGGAGGGTGAGCGGCTGGGTTGGCGGGGCTGTGCGGTGTAGTTGGCAGGCAACCGCCTGGCACTCAAACTCAACGCCGCGAGCCGGAGCCGTCACCATCAGTGACATCCTCATTTCGGCTGGTGGGCTCCCACAAACGCTGTGCATGTTCGAGTAGGCGTTCCATGTCGGCAGTGCTTTTACCGCTGATCTCGACGGTGCGGTCGCCAACCTCGACTCGGATGCGGGCGTCCTTGTGCCTGCCGACGATGGCGTTGATTGCCATACGGAGAGTCAACCAGACGCCAGCGCCACCACTGCTACCGAGCACCACGATAAGGAGTTGGTTAAGGTCGAGGCCGAATTCTGCGCCAAAGCTGGCTTCAGCTTCCTGCTCTTCGAGCTGCGCGAGGAGGGCGCGGGCAAGACCGGGTGTGGCACGCACCGCGACTTGCCCAGTGGACGCCCAGTTGGGGTCGATGCGTAGGCGTAGGACGCCGGGTTCGGCGGGCGGAGGTTCGGGCATCGAGTCGTGGCCACGAGTCATGGGCGGAGAATAGGTCTGGATCCGCTCGGTGTCTCCGCCTTGCGTAGATGTTCGTCATGCTCGCGTACCCAGCGAACTTGGCGCACCCATCGACACCGGCGGCGACCTCGCGCCCAACTGCGCACCCCAACTACAACACCAGCCCCGCCATAAGTGACCGGACAAGGTGTGGCGCTATTTCCACTCGCTGGTGGAGGCGACCGCCGAGGTCACCAGCCCAGCTCCCGGCGGCAGCAAACACTGACCCCCCATTGCCGTGCCGGACGGTCTCGGGTCAACGGCGCTCGGCGTCCAACTCGTCCATCAGGTCGGAGACACCACGCATCTCGACATATTCCTTGGACGGCTCCGGAAGTGGATCACCGCCGCGGAAGGCTTCGATCGATTCCATGGCGTACCTGGCGGCGATGAGGCGGGTTTTCCTTTCCGGCCAACGAAGCACTCTGAAGGTCTCCGTGTGCCATTCCATGAACTCGCGCGCATCTTTGATCCGTTCCCTCAGCGCGGTGTCGTCGATGTCCAAGGTCTGGACTTCAAGCTGCTGGATCAAACGTTCCCATTCGTCCTGCCAGATCTTGCTTCCTTCCTCGTCGCGGGGGCCCAGTTCCGCTTCCACCGCAGCAAGCCGTTCTTCGCCAGCGGTTCGCAGGTACAGGTCCCATTCGTGGTTGGGGTCCGGGCGTAGGCGCTTCAACTCCACCAGGGTCTGGTACACATGTGCCGTCGCGGCGCGCATCTGGATTTCGCCTTCGCTCTCGCGTTTCGTGCTGCGGGCGGCGCCGAGATCGCCCATGGGACCTTCAGCCCGGTCACTCGCGTGGTCGGGTGCGGCTTCCGGCGCATCGCCGTGGGCGGCATGCCACAGTGCCGCGAACCGATTGACCTCGGCCTCGATGTCGTCGATCGGGGGACGGGCCATCTTCGCGAGCTCTCTCACGACCAGTTCGACCACTCCCCGGGTGGGCAGGAGCGCCTTGGTGAGAGCGTCATGGATCTTGGTGTGGCTGAACACCTCCTTCCCGATCCTTGCCTGAAGCCTGCGAGCCGGAGGGTACCCAGCCCGTTTGTGCAGAGCGTGCAGCGCGTCGTTGAGGTCCTTCAAGGGCCCTTCAAGGAGATCGGGCTTCTTCCATGCCGGCATCCCGCCCCCTGCGCTGTCAGAAATCGTCAGGTTCTGTCAGAACAGCATGGCAGCAAGAGGACTCACCCCGTCCAGAAACGTAAAACCTCGTGGTTGATCGTCAGGGGGCGTTCCGGTCCCTGAAACAGCATTAATCGTGGTCAGCGGCACTTTTCCCACACAGAGGACATCACTCCATGAGCAGCACACCGGTGAACGACGACGGCCAGCTCCCTCAGCGGTGGGCGATCATCCTTACCGCAGCGCTGGGTGCCGGGGCCTGCGCCGGGGCGATCAGCGCCGCTGGGGCCTGGGCGTACTTCCATGACCCGCTCGTCGCTCTGCCCACTGGCGCTCTCGGCGGCTTCAGCGCCTTCTGGAAGGTGATGAAGACGATGCACTCTGTCGTGTGTCGCTAACCCCCCGGCCTGGGGGCGCCGCCGCGCGTCAGAACGGCGCGTCACCCGCCATCTGATGCGCTCAGTCACGGGATCGCGTGCTGGGAGTTCGTTATGGATCTCTACAGCTCGAACTCGAGGTGCTCGATGTCCGTGAACCGGACCTCCTCCAGGGAGCCGGCGCGGCGGCCGCCGTCCTGGAAGTACACCTCCTTGAGCGCTTCGGCGGCGATCTCCTGGAGGCGGGCGTCGCTGGCGCCCTGCTCCTGGGCGTCGAAGAGGCGGGCGGCGTATACGGGCGGCAGGGCGACGGTCAGGTGCCGGATGCGGTCCTGGTCCGTCGACCCGATCGGCGCGGTGTAGCCCATGCGGGCGCGGGCGTCGATGACGATGCCGCCCGTGCTCGCCGCCTTCGCCCTGGCCTTGGCCCTGATCTGGGGCTGCCAGCGCTTCTTCACCTCGCGCTCCAGGCGCGCGGCGAGGTCCGGGCGGGGCTTCTTGATCTGGTCCTTCACGTACCGCTCGACGGTGCGCTGGGAGACCCGCAGCATCTGGGCGACCGCCTTGGTGCCGCCCAACTGCTTGACCAGGTACCGCATCTGCGGGCCCGCGTTCTTGGGCGCCGGGCGCGTAAACGCCTTCTGCACGGCGGCGTCCAGGCCGTCCCCGAACAGGCTCATCGCCTACTCCTACTCTCCGTTGTCGACGTCGGTGACGGTGCCGTCCTTGATGTACCGGGCGAGGTTGAGCTCCGGGGCGGTGAAGCGCTCCCGGACTTCCTCGCCCCACAGGACGTCCTGGGTGCCCTCCCACTTGACCAGGCCGGGGTTGATGCCGAGCTTGAAGCCGCCGGGCAGCGGCTTGCCCTCCCGGTAGGGCAGGAAGTCCAGCGGCGTGGGCCCGCCTGCCGCGTAGACGACGCAGTCCGAGAGGATCGCGATGGGGTACTGCCCGGTGAACGCCGCGTGCTTGACGATCTTGCGGTGCAGGTTGATCCGGGTGCGGGAGATGACCGCCGCGCGGATGTCCGGCCGCCAGGTGGGGCGGGACAGGGCGCGCCACGGCTCGCCGGGCCTCCAGCCCTCGCCGCGGGGCCGCTCGCGGAGCTTGCCCAGGCCGCCCTTCACCGTCGCCTTGACCGCCGAGACGACGATCGCCAGCTCCGGGTCGCGGGCCTTGTAGCCGTCCATCGCCGCGAGGAAGTCGGCCGGGGCGAGGTCGGCGTCGACGCCGAGGTCGGCCATCGTGGCGAGGTAGGCGTCCCGCAGCCGGTTGTACCAGCCGTCCAGGTAGCGGCCGTTCTCGTAGCGCACCCACGCCTCGGTCGGGCGCACCTCGTAGCCCAGCTCCACCGCGTACGCCACGGTCGGCGTCGCGTACCAGGCCGGGCCCTCGGGGCGCTCGCCCTTCGGGGTGAACGGGGAGGGCAGCAGGCTCGCGTCCAGCTCCACCCACTTGTCCTTGCCGACCTTCACCTTCGACAGGTCGACGTGGCTGAGGTCGACCAGCCAGGAGCCGGGCAGCTTCGGGTCGAACACCGGAGACTTCACATGCGTTGCCTCACCGAGGCCGACGTTCAGGCCGTTGGCGCCAGCCGCGAAGGCCATGTTGACGTCGATGCCGACCAGGTGGCGCAGGGTGCACTCCGCGTCGGTCATCGGCCGCGCCCAGTCGTACGCTTCCTCGAACAGCTTCTCCGCCGGTCCGCGCACGTGGAAGCGCGGCATGTCCTTGAGGACGGGGTGGCCGTCGGGGACCTCGCACGGCGGCCAGTTCATCGGGTCGATGGCGTCCTTGCCCAGCGAGCCGGGGTTGTGCTCGGAGTGCCGCTTACCCGTCGCGTCCGGCTCGGAAGCGCGGGTCGCCGGGTGCAGCGCGGTCATCAGCTCCAGGCCGGTGACGGCGGTGGAGCCACGCGGCGTCATCACGCGGGAGGCGTACACGCCCAGGACCCGGGCGAGTTCAGCCGGCGGGAGCTGCCCCGCCTCGCCCCAGTGCCGGGTGTCCAGCGCGTTCCACGACGGGATGCACAGCTGCACGCAGGCCCGCTCCGACCCAGTCGCGGGCCGGTAGATCCTCGCCCACGGGCCGAAGCCGCGCTTGGTCAGCTTCCACTCCGCGCGGACCAGCTGCTTGATGACCTTGTGGCCCTCGGGCAGGCGCCCGGCGAGGCGCTCCTCCTCCGTGAGCGTGACGGGCAGGCCGTAGCGCTCCAGCGCGGACGGAGTGAGGACGATCAGCGGGTCGGCGTCCTTGCCCGGCCCGGACAGCTTCGGCGCTCCAAGCTTTGCCTCGCGCAGCGTCCAGTCCACCAGGGCCGGGATGGACTTGGCGGGCACGTCCAGGACCAGGCCGCCGACGCAGTACGCCGATACCTGCTCGTCCTCGCAGTCGACGACGGCGAGGGGGCCGTTCTCGAAGCGCGCGTCCGTGACCGCAGCCGTAGACTGCGCGGTCTTCGTCACCGGCTTCTTCGCGGCCGGCCGACGCGACGTCGACGTCGGCCTGGTGCTCGTCGACGGGTGGGCGGGCGGCTTCGCGGCGGCCGGTACGGACGGAGCCGCGGGCGGCGCCGGGGCGGTGAACGTCTCCGGCACGGCGGGCTCGGAGTCCGTGGTGGGCTCGGGAGCGGGGAAGCGTGCGGCGAGGCCGTCGAGCAGCCGGGCGTAGGCGGCACGCTGTGGCGGCCGCGGCTCGGTCTTGCCCGACTCCCAGTTCCCGACCGCTTCCCGGCGGGTGGCCGTGACCTTCGCAACTTGGGCCTGGCTCAGCCCGGCGGCTTCGCGCAGTCGTTTGCGCTCGGCGGGCGGTGGCAGATCGTCTTGGGCGACCTGCTCCAGAAGCGCATCGACCGCGTTGAACAGCTCGTTCTCAGTGGGCACAGAGCTCACCTCCGATACCCACCCTACATCAATCACTCATTAGATCGCTCACTTATTCGCTCATCGATCGCTCAAGATGTTAGGTTGATCGCGCTGAGCCGAGAGGCGTGGGACAGGAGGCGTGGTGGCAGGAGGAGACCGAGGTTCGGTCGGGCTCTCTGAGCAGGAGAGCTTTGACGTGCTGCACCGCGTGATCCTGCCGTCTGCGACCAAGCGAGCAGTCGCACAGTCCCGGCCGGTCGTGGTCGTCGTCGCCGGGCAGCCCGGCGCCGGGAAGACGCAGATCGCCGATCTCCTCCAGGCAGTCCTGGACCGTCGTGGCGGCTCCGTGCGGGTCTGCCGGGATTTGTACAAGCCGCATCACCCCCACTACGCGGACGCCCTGGACGCTGATGCCCGTACGGCCGGAACCCTGGTCCGCCCCGACACCATCCGCTGGCAGGCAGCCGTCGAAGCCCACGTCCGCGAGATGGGCTTCGACGCCGTGGTGGAGTCCGCGCTCGCCGACGCAGATGACTTCCGCGCCTCGTCTGCCGCCTACCGGAGCACCGGACACCGGATCGAGGTAGTGGCACTGGCCACCGCAGAGGCCCTGAGCCAGCTCGGGATCACGGACCGCTTCCTCACCGGCGGTCACTACGCATCCTGGGAGAACCACGACGGCTGCGCGAGAAACATGCTGTCCACGCTGGCCGCCATCGAGACGGAGCAACTCGCCGACCGCATCACCGTCATACGGCGAGACCGCACCGCTCTCTACGCCAACGAGCTCACCGCCGAGGACGGTCGGCGACGCCGGCCCGCCGCGGAGCGGGCGGTGCGGCTGGAGCGGTTACGACCGTGGAGTGCGCCCGAGACCGCGGTCTTCCGCAGCAAGTTGGCCCGCGCTGACCAGCGTGTGCACTGCGAACTCGCCGGCGAGGACCGGCGCCTGGCCGTGCAGCGGGACACCGAGCGCGCGGCCGCCTGGTCCGAGCCGGTCCGCCGCATCGCCCAGCCCTCCAGGCGCGCGCCCGGCGTCGACTACCACCGGCTCTCGCCCGGCGAACACCGCTGGATCTTCGACGAACTGATCGCTCCCTCATACCTGAACGGCATTGTGTCCCGCGACGATCCACGCGCTGTGTATGTCCTAGGTCAGCCCGGGGCAGGCAAACTCCTGGCCGCCAGGATGGTCCGTCGCGCCATGCGGCCCGGCACGACCCGGCTGGTCGGCGACGACTTCAAGGCCTCGCACCCCGACTACTACCAACTGCTGCGGGAGGATCCCCGCGGTGCGGGGGCAGCGATCCGCGCCGACTACAAGGCGTGGTTCGCCCGGGCCGAGCAGTACGTACGCGACCGGCGCGGCGACGTCCTGATCGAGGCTGCCCCCGGCAGCGCCGAAGAGTTCTTCGACAGCGCACTGCCGTTCGTGACCAGCGGCTATCCGGTCGAACTCGTGGTCCTGGCCGTGCGTGAAGCTGACAGCCGGCTCGCCACCGCGCTGCGCTACGCCCGGGCCTTGCAGCGCGGCGGCACCGGCCGGTTCACCACACGCGCGGGCCACGGCATCTGCTTCGGCGCGCTCGCCGACGTCGTCGACGTCGCCGAACGGCACCCGCAGATCGCGGCCGTGACTGTGATCCGCCGGGACGGCCACGCTCTGGTCCGTCACGAGGCCGGTGGCTTTGGGCGGGCGTCGTGGGCGCTGACGGCGGAACGGCTGCGCCCGTACACCGAGCAGGAGGCCGCCGTGTTCCTCCGCCTCCACCAGGCGCTGCGCCGGGCGCTCCCCCAGCACCGCGCCGAGCTGGACGAGATCGCCGCACTTGCCCGGCCCCTGATGCCGCCTCGGGTGCAGCCGGCCCGCATCGACCGGCCACACCCGTCCGCCTGGCCCCTGCCCATTCCCCGGCAAGCCCGTGCATGGGGCTACGACTCCTTGAGGTCCCTCAGCCGCGCCGCATAAACGACGGCGATCCGCTCAGCCTCCTGCGGGTCGGCGGTCACCAGCTGCGCCTGGTCGGCGAGCGCGGCCTGACGGCCGGCCTTCAGCTCCTCGAGCCGCTCCTCATCGGGCACGGGTGCGCGGCGCTCCGCAATGATCTGGGTGTTGTACCAGTTCACCACCTCCTGGACGGCGTCCTCAGCCGCTTGCTCCTCGCCGCCCTCCAGGCCGGAGAAGTCGGGCTCATCTGTGCCGGACACGGCAACCCCCTCGCTCTTGATCATGAATGGGAATCGCCATTGTCCTCCCGGCCCCCTGCCAGTCCGGTGCCGTCACAGCCCTGAAGGCGTACAGGCAGGCCTGAAACCGCCGCCCAGCCTGGCCACGGCGGCAGGTCAGACTCCCCAAATCCCGCAGCGCGGGCATAGGTTGACCATGCCGGTGGTCATTTTTCGGGGGTGGACGTGGCAGGCGGCCGGGATCTCAGGGCCCTGTTCAGTACGAACGACCGCAGCGTGCAGGCCGACCAGGCGTTCACGAACCGCTCCTCACAGTGGGAAACCGCCGCGGCCGCGCTCACCCAGCACCTCCACCACGTCGGTGCCCCCAGCTTCGATGCGGAGGACCTCGAGGCACCCCGCAACCACGTGCTCGTCTTCCACGGGGTGGGCGGCATCGGCAAGACGACCCTGTCCCGCATGCTGGAGGCAGCACTCGCCGACGCTGGACGGCGGCCTTCCCAGTGGGGCGAGCCCGGATGGCCGGCCGACCGGATCCTGCCCGTACGCATCGACCTCGCCCGCTCCGCCGGCACCGACTTCGAGCAGATCGTCCTGACGATCCGGGCCGCCCTCACCCGGATCGGGCGCCCCCTGCCCGCCTTCGACCTGGCCCTGCGCCGCTACTGGGAGGCCAACCACCCCGGCGAACCGCTGGAGGAGTACCTGCGCCGCGGCGGTCTCGGCTCCCGGTTCGGCCAGACGCTGCCACAGCAGATGCAGTCCGCACTCGCCGACGTCGCCCAGGCGCTCATGCTGCCCGGCACCATCGGCTCAGCCGTCGGCCAAGTCACCGGCGCCCTCATCGGCGCGCTGCGCGAACGCCGCCAGACCGTACGGGCCCTGGCGGGCTGTACTCGGCTGGCCGACCTACTGGAAGCCGAACCCGACCTGGACGCCCTGTCCTTCTACCCCCACCTGCTGGCCTGGGAGCTCGGCCGCCTCCCCGAAGGCAAAAAGGTTGTACCGGTCATCCTGCTCGACACGTTCGAGGACATCGGCGACCGCACCCGACGCGACCTCGAGCGCCTCATCCAGCGAACCGTGTGGCTGATGCCGAACGCCTTCTGGGTGATCACCGGCCGCTCCCGCCTGCAATGGGCCGACCACGCCCTGCAAGGCCAGCTCGACTACACCGGCCTCGCCGCCTGGCCCGGCCTTGGTCACACGGCCAGGCCCGCCGCCCGCACTCTCGCCCCATCCAACGCCGAACGGCAGGTTCTGATCGGCGACTTCTCCCCCGAGGACTGCGACGACTACCTCGCCCGACGCCTCACCCGCGACGGCCAGCCCCTCATCAGCGAGCCCGTCCGGCAGGTCATCACCGCCCGCTCGCACGGCCTGCCCCTGCACCTCGACCTGTCCGTCGCCCGGTTCCTCGAGCTGAGCCGCAGCGGCCGCACCCCGCAGCCCGGCGACTTCGACCACGACTTCCCCGCCCTGGTCGCCCGCACCCTGACCGACCTCACCCCCGACGAACGCCACGTCCTGCGCTCAGTCAGCCTGCTGGACGCCTTCGACGTCCCCCTCGCCGCGCGCGCCGCCGGCCTCGCCCACGAGGGCCCCGCCCAGCGGCTGACCGAGAGGCCCTTCGTCCGCGAAGACCCGTTCGGCCTGTGGCCCTTCCACCTGCACGGCCTGATCCGCTCCGCCGTACGCAACGCCGACGACACCACCGACGACCGCTGGAGCGAGAACGACTGGCAGCAGGCCGCCCACCGCGCCTTCACCACCCTGGGCGAACAGCACCAGAACGCCACCGGCCCCGACCGGCTACTGCTGATCGCCTGCCTGCGCCAAGGCCTGCGCCTGGCCCGAGACCACCGCCTGGACCTCGGCTGGCTCACCCCGGCAGCCTGGACCTACGTCAGCGACTCCGTGTGGGAACCCCTCGCCCCGCCCGACACCGACACCGCACCGGGCCTGATCACGGCCGCCGATGCCCTGGTCGAACTCCTCAGCGCGCTCGCCCGCCGCCAGCATGAGCACCGTGCCCACACCGTCACCCGGCTCACCACCGTCATCGACTCCGGCCTGCTCCCCGCCGAGCTGCACGGGATGGCCCTGTACTACCGGGCCAAGGCGTACCGCGACATCGGACGCGGCCAGGAGTCGCGCTGCGGCTACCAGCAGGTCGCCGACAGCGGCAGCCGCCTCGCCCCCGCAGCCCGCCGCGGCCTCGCCCAGGCCGCCCGCCTCGCCGGTGACTTCCCCACCGCCCTCGCTGCCGCCCAAACTCTGGGCTGGGAAGGCCGCCACCAGCGGGTGCTGGGCGACCTGTACTGGGTACAAGGGCAGCCGGACCTCGCGGCCGCCGCCTACCTCGAGGGCCGCCTCGAAGCCGAACAGCACGCCAAGTCGGGCGAAGCCGCGCACAATCAGGCCCTGCGCGCCCTCGCCGTCGCCTTCCTCGACCCCGGCCAGGCCGACGACGAACTCGAGCTCGCCCACCAGCTGCTTGCCGGTCTCGATCTGCGGGCCACCACCATCAACACCGCCATCGCCGCCCTGATCCGCGACGCCGGCACCTCCACCGTCGACGACCGCGCCCGCGCCCTGCGCACCGAGCTCGAGGTCGCGGGCCTCACCTCCATGACGCCCACCCTCGAACTCGCCTGCTCCTTCCACCAGGCCGTCCTCGCCGACCAGGACGCGCTCGCGGCCACCATCGCCCGGCTGCGCGCGCAGACCGGAGACGGCGCGTACGCCTACTACACCGACATCGCCCACTTCATGGCCGGCCTCCCCCTTCCCGCCGGCCGCACTCCGCCGCAGTGGCTGGACGGCGAAGACAACACCCGCGCCCGGTGGCGCACCCTCGTCACCGCCCGCCAAGACGTCATCCATAACCAGTAGGGCCAGGAAGCCGTCCGCACCCAACCGCCTGACCGGCGCCCACAAGGTTGCGGCGTGGCTGTTCTGGCAGGCCCGCGATAAGCACAAGGAGAGCCGACTTTACGATGAGTGGGACGACAGCTGGAAGCGCAGCAGACAAGCCGGTACGGATCCAGTGACGCCACCACGGCAAAGACCCTGCTGAGATTCCCCGGCCCTCCAATCAGCACTGATGAATCGCGATGATGAGCTGTGACTACTTGCGGAGCTGTTCGACGAATAGACGCGCATATCGACCCCAGTCGATTCGAGCTGTCTCGATTCTTTCCGTGGCTCGCCCTGAAGGCATTTCGTCTTCCATGCGGGCCCAGGAGATAAGGAGGAGAGCGAGTGTTGTTGCCGCTTGCGAGTCTTCCCCGTCCATAACCTCCCAGATTTCCTTACCCATGGGATGTCGGAGATTCAACTCAATCTGACATATCCCGGGAAGGGGGGAGATGTTGAACATCTCTGGACCATTCCAGCCCGCCGCGACTATGCGAGTACGAAGTGAATTCTTCTCACTCGTTGGTGCATCCAGCAGCACCTGCCACTTTCCCTGCCCCGCATGGGAGGTCGGTGGACCTTCCTGCTCGGACTCAGGTTCCACCGGCCTGCGGGCCTCAGCTTTCTGGATCGGCTCTGTTGGGGAGAGTGGAGGAGGCTCAGGGATCTCCCCCTGGCGGTCCCCCGAGGGAGAGTGGATTGACTCCCACAGTGATCGGAAGCGATCGAGCTCGGACAGTGCAGTCTCGCGTCTTGCGAGGGTGAGCAACGCGTCTACCAATGCTTCTACTTTGAGCCAGCGCGGCACGCGGCGACCCGCCAAAATATTGGCGACGGTCTGGTGGGACATAGAGTCCCTGGCGAATTCCGATCGGGTGATCACCCTACTGATCACCCGAGTGCTTGGAAATCCGGCTAGTCGATACAGATCATGCAGAGCTTTCAGTAGATTGCGGTGAGGCCCCGGCGGGACCTCCGATTCACATGGCAGTGCAATCAGGCTCAGCCTCACTCCGATCACCTCCCCCTGGCCGCATTCACTGATCGTTTTTAAGGAAGTGCTCGACGACTGCCTTGGCCGCGCTCCCGACAGCAGCCGATATCAATGCCAGGCCGACTCGGAATCCACTTCGCTGCATTTCTTCGCTTTGCGCATTCATAACGGCTGCTGGCTCTTGCTCCGGGTTCCTCTTCTGAGGGGTGCTCATGAACTAATGCTGAGATCACCGTGGCATCCGTCAGACACTCGTGAGCGCTAGTTGACAGAACTTTACAGAGCTGACCAGGACGGGACATGGCGGTCACCGCTTAGTTTGACGCCCTCGCGGAGTTCACCGTCCGTATTGAAGCCCTGCGCCACGATCAGCGCCGCCGCCAGCAGCAACTGGATCAGCCTGCCGGGCAGGCACCTCCCTGTCTGCTGCTCTGCGTGGCGGTTTACGCCCAGGTGGCGCTGTCCGGAGTCCAGCTGCCGACGGCTGTCGAGTTGAGCATGGGGTCGATGAACACGGCAGCGGTTTGTGCTGCCTCGGCGTAGGTGCCGCAGCCCTTCAGCCCCAGGACCAGCGCGGCCTGCTGGGGGTAGCCGTCTGGCCAGTCGGGCCCCGGTGCTTCGAAGGCGGCGGGCAGGGCGATGTGGATGCCGTTCTGCCGACGGCGGTCCGCTTCCCGGTGTAGCGCCTGGCTCGCGGCCTCCCCCAGGACGGTTTCCTGCTGGCTGATCAGGAGGAGGTCGGCCAGGTCACGGTAGCGGCTGGAGCCGAACTGGCCGTTATCGCCGTGCCGCTCGTACATGGCGCAGATCTTGTCGGCTATGTGATCGATGACGGGGTAGAGCTGAACATCGGGCCAGTCCACGGGCCATTCGATGTCGACGGCGGATTTCAGGGTGCGGGTCTCGGGGCTGCCGGACAGGGTGCGGCCGACCACGAGGTCAACCTTGATGGTGGCGACCAGCTGGGTGCCGAGGTGGACATGGAAGTACTGTGCGCCGCCGCGCCCTTCGTCGCTGTGTCCCTCGAACTTGCCGGGGGCGTAGCGCAGGAAGTCGCCCAGATCGAGGGCGGCCGCCTCGATCACCCGCTGCCTGGCCTCGTCCGCGCCCAGGTCGGGGGAGGTGCTCTGCAGGTCGATGTCCTGGCTGAGGCGAGCGGCGCCGCGGTAGCGGACCAGCAGGGCCTGCCCGCCCTTGATGAGCCAGCCGCCGGGATCCTTCGTGAAGACACGGGCGGAGAGGCGGTTGAAGTAGAAGATCTTCATGAGGTCGGGGACACTCATGCCCGTCTTCTTGGACATGTTCCTGGCGGCCTGCGTCAGCGCGGCCCGGAACGCCGCTGGACTGGCATAGGTTCTGGCCACGTGCAGATCGCTCCCCACCTGTAGTGGAGGCGCCGACTCTACTCCGGGCCAGGCACGTCGTTCAGCCCCTTTTGTGTTTCCTCACCGGGCAACAGGGCTTCGTCGGGGGCGGATTCCTCCGCACGGGGAGTGGGTGCCGGCGACAGCTGCTTCAGGGCTTGGGCGGCCTGGGCTACAGCGCTGTTGGGTGGGATTGCCTGCTGCATCGCGCGCCGGACGCTGGGAGACAGGTCGATGGCCCGCTGCGCTGCCTGCACCGCCGTCAGGACGTCGTCGCCGAATCTCGCTTGCTGAAGCGTCTTCAGGGCAGCGGTACGCGCGTTGGCATCTCTGAGGAGTTTGACCATGGCAGGCGAATGCCGGAGCTGACGCAGGGTCTCTTGGAGAGTCTCGAACGCAGGGGATCGGTACAGAGTCTTCGCGGCCAGATCCTGGAGGGCAGGCTGGTGGGCCGCAAGACTGCGGATGTAGGGATCAAGCGCTTGGTCGGCCGCAGCATCCGAGTGGAGGTAGGACACGAGGGCGTTCGCCGCGAGGTCTTGGGTGCTCAGCAGTTGGGCGGCTGCGGCGAAGCCTTCCAGGCTGGCGGCGTCCAGTTCCTGGGAGTGCAGCTGCCTGCCTGCCTGCTCCACCATGTGCTCGATGAGCTCGTGCCCCGTGGCGGCACTAGGGAGTCCGTAGTTGCGGGTGAACCGCTGGACCCGGGCGGCCAGAGCCTCGATGTCCACCAGGTCGCGCCGCTCGGCGTCCGCGATCACCCCGCCGATGTGGCCTCCGTCGGCCTTGGTCTGGAGAAGGTCGACGATGGTGCGCTCCGCGGCGGTCACTGGCAGGCCGTCGATGACGGTGATGTCCGCGGGCTTCAGCTGTGCGGTTCGCAGCCGGACGAACGGCTCGGTGGTCGTGCGCCGGCGGGGAACGCTGATCTCCACGCTTGGGGCGGGGATGTCTCCAAGGCCGTGCAGCTGGCAGGCGGAGGCATGGGAGATGACGCCGGAGTCCCGGTCGCCGACGGGGCGCTCCCAGGCGAATGCCTCCGGCTGGAGACGCAGCCAGGCCACCTTGGCCTCAAGATGCTCAGGCAGCCCGGCGGCCGCAAGGGCGTACACGCCGCGCCCGACGCTCTCCAGCAAGCCAGCCTCGGTCAGCCGCTTGAGCTGGACAGCGTTGAGACCGAGCTTCTTGGCCTGCGCAGCCGTCACGAGACCCCACTGGTCCGCGGCCGGACCAGAGAGAATCATCACCTGCTCAGTACGGTCCACACAGACATAGTTACACGCCTTGGCAGAGATAGTTACACCTCTGATGTAACAAACTCTGCAATCATATAGAGGCGGGATGTAACTTTCTCTGCCGATTGGAACACTCTAGTGTCCAACGCCCATTTCGAGGCCTCCCGCGGCGAGCCTCTGATATACCCCCTGCGAGTTCCTGGAGCCTGCCGCACTACTGGGGGAAGCGGTGATCCACCCGCATCGCGCGATGGGGCAGTGTGACTTACCGCCCGGACAGGTGAGCCACGCCCCGAAGACCCGGCAGCCCGCACACCGCCCCGCTATGAAGATCACGACCTGTCGATGATCTTCGAGGGGATCCTCGTGCGTTCCACCCTTGTACGGATCGCAGCCGCCGTGCTGGCCACGCTCGCCATCCCGTTCATCCCCACCACCGCCCACGCTGCGGGCCCCGGCGACACCGTCGTCCTGCCCGTGCGCGACGCTCTCGCCGCGCTCCCCGTCGCCACTGAGGACCGCACCGGATACAGCCGAGACAAGTTCCGGCACTGGACCGACGCCGACCGCGACGGCTGCTCGACCCGCGCCGAGGTCCTCCTGGAGGAGGCCGTCACCGCCCCCGAGCAGGGCGCCGGCTGCCTGCTGACTGGCGGCACCTGGTACTCACCCTATGACGACCGGTACGTCGAGGGCCCGCGCGGACTCGACATCGACCACATGGTCCCGCTCGCCGAGGCCTGGGACTCCGGCGCCTCCGCCTGGACAGCGAAGGAGCGCGAGGCGTACGCCAACGACCTCGGTGACGGGCGCGCCCTGATCGCGGTGACCGCCGCATCCAACCGGTCCAAGGCTGACCAGGACCCCGCCACCTGGCAGCCCCCGGCCGACGGCTATCGCTGTACCTACGCCATCACCTGGGTGGCCGTCAAAACCCGCTGGCAGCACACCATCGACCCTGCCGAACAGGCTGCACTCGCCGAGATCCTCAGCGCGTGCCCGAACAGCCCCATCGAGGTCGTCCTCGCTCGCTGAGCAAGGATCTGGCCCGCCGCTACGGGGGAGAACGGCGGGCCAGGAACACCTCCAAGGTGCCACAGCAACACCCGCTTTGCCTGCCATGCCGACAAAGTCCTGAGTGTCCGGCGGGCCCGGAGGAACGCACATGGCCCGTCCGCGGTGTGCGGACGGGCTCTTGATCGAGCGCCGGGCAGGCCTTGCACCTGCATTTCCCCGCGGGAAGCGGGGCGTCTTTCCTTGGACCACCAACGCAGCACCAGACGCGCCGAGTTGCGGCGACCAGCTCATGATCCACTACAGCCGGTGGAAGGCCGCGGGGGCGGCACCGGATGGCGATGCAGCCCGGATCTGCCCGAAGCCGGAAGGAGCGGGGGCGAACGCGTAGGCGGCTCGAGTGCGGAAGCGGCTGAGGTGGTAGGCCATGCGGTTGCCGTGTCCGTCCGTGGTGTCGGCGGCTGTGGCGGCTTTCCAGCACACGGCAGCCGCACCCTTGAAGAACACGTGCGCGGATGCGGGTTCGTGGTCGGCGGCCGTGACCTCCACCAGCAGATGTGCTGGTCCTTGCGCCGTTGCCGGGACCCGGGTCCGCTCGCCGGGGCCGATCGGAGCGGGCCGGTTGGGCAGTTCCTCGGCGGGCGTTGTGGTGGTGCGGGTGTGGTCGCGCATGCTGGACGCGGCCGCGATGATGACCTCGAGTTGCTCGGCGAAGTGGGTTCCGGGCACGGGGATTTCGAGGTCGGGGTGGCGGTCGTAGCCGATGGCGACGGCGGCGGCCACGAATTCGATGACGGCCTGGGCGGTCGGGGTGTGCCTGCGCTGTGTGGCGCGGGTGAGGCGGCTGAGGATCCGCAGGACGGTGGCGAGGCTGGTGTCGGCGGTCATCATGCGGTTAGCCGGGGCGTCTTCACCGGGATCGGGGTCGTGGTCCTGCGGTGCGTGGGCGTCGGCCTGGGCTTGCCAGAGGGTGGCGGCGTGGGTATCGCCCTGGGCGAGGTGGTGCAGGTAGAGGCAGTAGGAGGCGGGGGCGTCGTCGGCGCCGGCCGCGTACTGCCACCAGAAGCGGGCGCCGTTGTCGGCGCCGGCGAGATGCAGGACGCAGCCGAGGATCCAGGCGGCCCGCGGCTGAGGGATCTGGTCGGTGAGGAAGTCGGCGAACTGATCCGGGGTGCAGTGGGTGACGACCGCCTCGCACAGGGCGGTAAGGCTCTGTGCGGCGCGGTCGTCGGCCACCTGCGGCCGGTAGCCGTCCCACAGCAGGATGTCGTCCTCGGCCAGGTCGTTGTAGGGGACGACATCGGAGGGGACGTGCGGCTGGTGCAGCAGCAGCGACTGGGCGAGGAGGTCGTCGATGGTGCTCATGGCGGTGTGATCACTCCTGGGGGTCGGTGTCGGGGAAGAGCTCGTTCAGTGCCCCTCGGGCGTGGTGGTCCAGTGTGTGGGTGATGGCCGGGGACAGGCCGACGATGCCCGGGATGGCGCCCGGGGCTATGCCGCACAGGTAGCGCAGGACGGTGATGTCCATCTGGTCGGCGGGCAGGCGGGCGATCGCGTCGAAGAACCGTGCGTGGATGTCGATGCGGGCCAGACGCTCGCCCAGGTCGCCGGCCTCGGCCTGCGCGGTCGTGCAGAACGCCGCGGCCCGTAAGTCGGGATGTCCGGCGGGCCGCCTGGGAGTGCGGGACAGGACCGTCGAGCGCAGCAGCTGCCAGGCGTGGCGGGGCGTATCGGGGCTGGCCGTCGCCTGGTCCCAGGTGAGCCAGAGGATGTCGAAGGTCTCCCCCACCGCCTGCCGCGCCCGGGGCTCGGACTGGAGGAAGACCTGCGCGTAGGCGGTGTAGGGCCGCCACATGGCCTGGGTGAGTCCCAGGTGGGCGACGGGCGGTTCCTCCACCACGTCGGTGCGCACATCACGGATCCGGCTACGGATCCATGCCGTGTTCTTGTCGGCCTCCACGGCGGCCGCCTTCCACAGCCTCAGCAGCGGGCCGACGGGGATCTCCAGCGCACGGACCACGCTGTAGGTGATCTCCCAGCCGGGGTAGTAGCCCTTGCCTCGCAGGAGTTCCGACAGGCGGGCCTTGGAATAACCGGAGCGGCTGACCAGGTCGTCGAGCGTCAGGCCGCTCGCGACGAGCCGGCTACGGACGGGCTCCAGCCACGTCCGGTGCGCCAGACCGGCACTCTCACAGATCGGCTCCGGTGGGCGGCCGCGACGTTGAGGAGGATCCCCTCCGGGCTGCTCGGGCAGTTTCACCGTGCTGGCTCCTCACTCCCGGCCGGCGAAGCCTCCGCCGGCCGCTGCCGTAAGCGACGCCGCCGGCTGCCCTGGGCCGCGCCGGAGCGCACCTCCGCACCGATGAACACCGAAACGATCTGCTGGATAAGGAGCCCGAGCGAAGGCAGTAGCGCGGCCACGGCCGCAAGTTGCCCCAGCGCGGTCATCACCGCGCTCCACGTGAGGACCGCCGCCAGCACGGCCACGATCATCACTTGCTTGCTTGTCATGTCACCTTCCCGGAAAGATACGAGCGTCTGGAAAGGCTCCTCCGGGGCGGTGCTGATGCGCCCGCGGAGGAGTTGCACGACAGCATGCTGCGCCGGGCGCACACCACTCAACGTGATCATGAGATTGCGGAACAATGACACCGCGTCACCCGCCAGACGCTTTCCGTCCGTTACTCCATGACAGTCACCAGCAGTAGCAAATCTTGGCTGAATGAACGCTTTTGGTGGCGAAACCGTACTTCTCGTTGCGACGCCGACGGGATCGCGCACCATAGAACACGGACGCCTCCCCCGGCGTCACACCTTCCTGTCTGGAAGGCCTGCGGCCCCCTTGTGCTGAAGAACGACCGAAGGGGACCGCCCCGCTTCCGTCCAGCCGCCCACGCGCTGGGCGGAAGCGGACCCGCGGCACGCCCCCACCTCTTCGACCCGGCCGCGCCGAACAGCTTCTGACCACGCCCCTTTTGCAGGGCGTTCCCGAGAGGTCAGGCTCACACGAGCGGGCCGACGGCGGCGACGAAGGCGTTGTGCGCGGCCTGGGCCGCGTCGGCGCAAGCGTCGCGGTCAGCCCGGGCGGGGGCCTCGTGCAGGGAGAAGGTGACGCCGACGATTCGGTCGGCGAGCGCCAGAAGCCGTTGTGCGTCTGCAGCGAGTGACAGTTGGGACGTTGTTGGGGGCGCTTGCCTTCTCGGTTCGAGGGTGGCGGTAGCGCAGCGCGGGATTCGTCGTTGTCCCAGGCATGAGCCTGATGAGGGATGACAGAAGCGATGTGGTGTTCGCCCAGCTGACGGGTGCCTACTGGTTGGACGACGCTGGTGAAGACTGTTGGAGACGACTTGCCCGGCAGGATGGTCAGCGGCCTGCGTCATCGGGTGAAGGTCTCGATCCTGTTGGCCGGTTGAACTGGCTGCGCGCGGTCATGCTGCCGGTCGCGGTGGTGACGGTGACGGCCGCGCTGGTGGTGGGGACGCTTGCCTGAACGTTTTGGCCTGGAGTGAAGAAAAGGCTGAGATCCCCGACGCACAGCGGCGCCTGTGCTCGGATGTGGCCATGGAGCCGATATGGACGAGCGTTGTGGCAGTGGCAGGCACGCTGTTGGGCGCTGTTGCCACCTATCCGTTTCAGCGACTCGCGGCGAAGCAACAGACGTTGCGCGATGAGCGGATCGCCGCGTACACCGCCTTCGCGGCCGCGATTGAGGATTTCAGGTGGGGCCAAGCCGAACGTTTCTTCCACAAGCGGCGGAATGACGAGGAGGCGTACAAGAGGGCATACCACGAGGGCCACCGTCTGCGGACGACCGCGCGCCAAGCGTTCTACCGCCTCAAGCTGGTCACCGACGACGACTCCCTGGTGACCCTCGCGCGGGCAGCTCTGGACCGTACGCGGGACATACACAATGCCGAGCAGGATGCTGAAGCGCGGGATCGGCTGAACGGGACGGCCAAAGAGGCCATCGAAGCCTTCGTCGACTACGCATCGAAGCATGTCCAATGACCCAGACCGACGCACCGCTCCGGAGGCCGATTCGAACGTCTCCGCACAGCATTCGATGCCCACGACCTGCACTGAAGTACTACTCGCCTTGCTACGCCGGGCTCAACACGGCTTCTGACCTGGAGCCTTGTGACTTGGATAGCGTCCCATGAAGGGGTGTTGTCGAGTTGTCCCGCCACAGGCCTGTCCTGCCGGGCCGCTCGCTCGGCACGCGCCCGCCGCATCACGAGGGCGCGGGTGACCTCGGCTTTACGGCGACGCTGGACGCGGGCCGTCTCGATCGGGGCCGGCTGGTCATCCGAGGACACTAGTGACCTGTGCGTCCTCACCGTGGCTCATGCCGACTCCTCACCGGCTTGCCTCTGCGCCCGTTCGGCCCTCGATCGGTGTACGCCGCCGCTCGGTGAGGTGCAGCGTGCGCCGGGCGGTTTTCCGCAGTCGGGGCAGGCGATGTCGTACGCCCCTGGTGCCCGCCAGCGTCGGTCCGCTTTGGCCTGGCGGTCCGCCAGGATGGGCTCGATCCGCTCGTAGTGGGGGCTCTTCGACACGGCGCCTGTACCGGTCCGGGCGTTGGTGACACAGTTCTTGCCCACCACGGCTCCGCAGCGCGGGCAATTCTTCTTGATCCAGTACCGGCGGGCCACCTGCTGGTGCCGCACCGCCTGCGGCACCCCCAGTGCAGGGGCGGGGCGGGCGGCCTGCGCCAGCGGCCAGCCGATGCCAGCGCGCGTCTTCCAGACGTCGATCTGCTCCTGCTGATCAGCGTCGACGCGGTCGCCAGCATCGGATGCTGCGTGCAGGAGCTCTCGCACCAGTTTGCGCATCACCTTCGGGGACCCGGTGTCCCCGCGGCGGTGCAGCGTCGCCAGCAGCGTCCGCACCCGGTCGGCTGCCCGCCGCGCCCGGGCGTCCTGCTGTTCGGCCAGCCTGGCCGCCGCCCTGGCCTGCAACTGCTCCGCGTAGGCGTGCTGTTGCTCCGCGAGGTACCCGGCCGCCACGTCGACAAGGGTGATCTCGTTGGCGGTGCGGTCGTGGCTTGCGGTCGCGTTGACGCGCGCCAGCAGGCGGCGGACCTGCACGGTGTCCCTCGCAGCGAGGGCGTCCTCCAGGCGGGAGAAGAGCGCGTGCCTCACCTGGGTCTGGTCCTCCAGCCAGCGTTCCGCGTCCGCGGCGGCGGCCGCCAACTGGTCCTGGAGCTCTCCCTGAACGCCGGTCAGATCGGCGATGTCGCGGCGCACCTGGGTGACCGTGAGGACGGATTCCACCCTCATGGCGTCGGCCAGCTTGCGCAGCAGCACCTGTGCTCGCGCGCGGGCGTCCGGGGCCTTCCTTGTCTTGGCCACGCCCCACTGGGTGACGGGGCGTGTGCTGCGGGAGCGCACTATCTGCTCCACCGCCGGCGTCAACAGACCGCGCTCCGTCATCTCGCAGTCGTCCAGCGCGAACCACTCGGTTTCCCGGGCGAACGCCTCGGTGCCGATGCGGACCGTGCGGGTGGTGCCGTCGCTGTCCAGCCGGATGCGGTGGACGTACCAGCGGTCGATCAGCGTGTCCCGATCCACCGGCACCGACACCCCGAGCACCGGCTCACGGCCGTCCTGGTCCCACGCGGGTGGCACCGCCTGGTCCAAGTGCACGCGCAGTCCACCGCGGGGGATCTGGATGTCCACGACCGAGCCGATCGGCGCCCCGTCCGGCTGGACGAACTCGACGTCGGCCTCCGCGCCCCGGCTGCGGAGCCAGGCGGCGGCAGCCGACTTCACGTACAGGTGGTCGGCGCTGCTGACCCCGCGGGCACGGCGGCCGCACAGATATGGGTGGCCGTCGGGGCCCGGGTGGTGGGCGAAGTGACAGACCCGGTCGGTGTACAGCTTGGTGGTCAGCTGCATGCCACAGCCTCCGAGCAGCAGCCCGCACCAGAACGTGTCGTACTCGTGCCGGCGGCGGAAGGCGTCCAGCTCGATCGCCTCCAGCGGCAGTATCAGCGGTTCCTCCGAGTCCGCGCCGCCCAAGACCGCCGTCTGGATCTGCCGCCTGTCACCCCGCACGAAACCCCCGCCCTTCGTCCCAACTCATCGTGCCACCCATGCTGTTGACCTGACAGAGCATCACCGTGCTCACGCCGTTGTACGCATCGGGGCAGGCTCGGCAGCAGCGGCCGGCGTGCCATCCTGTCGGGCGGCACGTTCCGCCCGGGCCCGGCGCAGCGCCAGGGCACGGGTGGCCTCGGACTCACGGCGGCGCTGAACACGGGCCGCCGCGATCTGGGCCGGCTCACCGTCCGGTGCTGACTCCGGCTCGGGGAACGCACGGGCGCGGAACTCGTGCATCGCCTTCGTCTGCCGCTCCACCGCTTCCGCGATGTACGGGTCGCCCCGGCTCGGGTGCGCGGCGGACTGGTGCGCGGCGAGCGCGCGACGGTAGCCCTCACACGCGTTCTCTCTGGTCTTCGTTGGCACCAGCGGCGCGGTCGCTGGCTGCAGGGCGGCATCGTCCAGGTCAGGCGCGGACACCGAGCCAGGCGCGAGGATCCGCAGGGCGCGCACCACGGTGCGGCCGGCCGACTCATTGACTGCCTCCATGACCCGGGCCTGCTCCAGGCGCAGTTTCGTCGCCCAGGCCGCCGACTCCGGGCACACGGTGAGCCGGCCCGAGTCGGCGTCATACCCGACGGCCGCGACGTGCCCGGCGAGCTCGGGGGCGATGGCCGCCCACCGCTCCCGCAGCGTCGCACCGGCGGCCGGGAGCTCCCAGGCCCGCTCGGTCACCAGCGCAACGATCGCGGCACCGAGCCCCATCGGCTCTCGCCCACCGCGCCGGACCACCCGAGTCGTACGCGGCTTCGACTGCACCGTGCGGCCGCCGCCGTTCTTCTGTGCCGCCGCCTTGGCAGCGCGCAGGGCGACCCGGGCCAGGTCGATGCCACTGAGCTGTGGGTTCTCGGTCATCACGCCACCTCCCCGGCCAGTTCCTGGACGCGGTGGACACCGCAGACGCTCCGGGACGGCAGGGCCTTGCGGCCGCACGGCGCGGTCCCGTCCCGGTCCGAGCAGGTCTCTTGCCCGGCCGGTGCGGCGGCGGGCGTGGCCACGACGGCGGCGCCCAGCGCAGCGGCCTCCTCGCGGCAGAGCTTGCACAGGCCGTCCTCGAGGGCTCGGCCGACCACGATGATCCGGGCGCCGCAGTCCCCGCAGGAACCGCGCGGCGGACCCTCCGGCTCGCGTGGCGCCGGGACCGGTGCAGGGTTGCGCATCGCGTCGTCCAGCACGCAGTCGGCGCAGCGTCCGGCCGAGCCGGGACGGGTGCCGTGCTCGAGGCACAGGCCCTGCTCGATACGCTGGGCGCGCCTCCGGGCAGCAGCCTTGTCCTGGACGATCTCGGCGCACACCTCGCAGTCCTTGCCGGTCGACCACAGAACACCGGCCTCGCAGTCCTGGTAGCCGCAGCCCCAGCGCGGCAGGGCCACCCCGAGCAGCCACCGGCCCGGGTCCCGGATCTTCGAGAGCATCACCTTGGCGAACCGGGCGGTCAGCCGGTGGTGCAGGCGGTCGGCGTCGGTGCCCTCGCGCAGCTGGCGGCCCACCTCACGAGCGATCTGCCGGACGACGAAGTCGCTGTGCACACGCTCCAGCAGCAGGTGCACCGGCTCCAGCACGGCGTAGATGTGCGGGCGCATGGCCAACTGCGGTCCGTCGTACGACGCCCGCGGGGACCCCCCGCCCCTGCTGCTGCGCTTTTCGGTTTCCGGCTTCGAGGGGGAGGGCTGGTTGTTTCCACCCGCGCGAAGCGCGAGACCAGCGTCGGCTTCCGTACGCGCAGCAGCGTAAGCCGGGTTTTCCACAGCCCTGGCGCCCTCAACTACCGGTACCTCGCCTACGGCGGGTGAGAGGAACGCGCGCTCGTCATTCGGTGAGTCAGTCCTAGGTGATTCCTTATTCGCGAGGGATCCCTCACCAACCGGCGAACCGGATCCCTCACCAACTTGGGAACTAGCCCACTCCTGCGAACCACTGGTCCCAGCCGCCTCAGCATCCACGGCGATTGCCACGCAGCCACCGTCCGGACGGGCCTCGGGAGCGATGTCGTGCGCGATGTACTGGTGACGCCCCTGCGCCCCCGCACGCCGCTGCACCGTCATCCAGCGCGTCGCCTCCACCTCGTCCACGACCGCCGACGCCGCCGTCACCGAGATCGGTTGACCTGCCTTCCGGCCTGAGTGGTGCCGCAGGCCGGCCGCCAGCTCCGCCTCCGTCAGCGCGATCCCCCGCGCCTGCGCGAAGGCGATCAGCGCGTACGCGCGCAGCTGCCGGGGCGTGAGGTCTTCCGCGGCCGCCACCGGCAGCCACACGAACGCCTCCCTACGGGTCATCGTTCGCACCGTCCGCAACGCCGACGTGCCCGTGCCGCCCGGCAGCGTCCGACGATCCGAGACCAGCTCCACCACACCGTCCGGCCCCGGACGGCGCAGCTGCGTCATCCCGCGCTCCACCGACGCCGGCGACATCCCCAGATACGAGGCGATCGTCGACGACTTCGCCTGGCACCCCTCCGGACGCAGCCCGAGCGCCTTCACCTTCACGTACACCGACAACGCGACATCGGAGTACGCCGCCGACGACACCAGACGCATCGGCACCCGCACCTGCTGCCGCCGAACCGGCGCCCTCTTGTCCACGGCAGCGATCGACGCCGCGTCCGCGCTCACTGGCCCACCCGAAAAGAACGCGCAGCATGACCCATCAGACGACCCTGGGCCAGATCACCTGTGGACAGAGCGGGTCCAACCCCGAGCAGCCCCAGCGCTCCCGCCCGGCGAGCAAGACTCTTGAAATGGCTCCCGCCATCCGGGACGGCGCGCCTCCGACCCAGGGTCCCGCGGCCGTGGATGTCGTCGTTCGTACCGGCTGCCTGACGGCGGCCGGGGTACGTCGCCGGGGCCCCGCCGTGCGGGTGCGGAGCAGCGCCAATAGCGGGACATAGGGGGCGAATCGGGCTGCTAAATGCCTCAATGCGCGACATCACACACCGACTAACCGGCATGAAACGGGCATAGCTGGGCTGGCCAAAGACCAAAGCGTCGTGCAGAATGACGACGTCCTCCTTCTATGAAGCAGGTACAACGAAGCCCCCTCGGGGCGCTTCGGGTTCTGTGGAGAACCGATTTCGAACCGCTCGCAGCCGGCGGCAACCGGGGCGGGCAGCTCCTCCACGAGGCGGGCAAACCTCACGGAGAGCAGATGGGCGCTGGAACTGGTGACGGGCAATCACCGGGAGCCAGGCCCGGGGCGGTCAGAAGTCCTGCACAGCAGGCGCCGCCCCCAGAGACCTACGTCATCCCGACCCCCTCACCAGAGGGGCGAACCGGGGTGCGCGCGGACAGCACGAACACCCCGTCGAAGGACCAGCAACGGCCACGGTTGCTGGGCCCACGGCGGGGTGCGGTGTGTCGGGTGACGGGTACGGGTACCCTGATCACGTCGGCACCTTCCTTCTCGCGAAAAGGGTGCTCGGCAGGCCTTCGGACCCCTGCTACAAGGTCCGTCGGCCACGTGGCCCCTCCCGGCTTGCTCAAGGCCGGTCGACGGGGCCACTCTTTTTGATCAACGCTGGGGGCCACTGTATCGCTCCCGCCGAACCCCGCGCCGTCCTGGGGCACACGTGTCGCAAAGCGACACGGCCACTGACGTCCCGTCACGACCTGATACCTCCCTGCTGAATTCGCCCCTCACCAGGACCAACTGCACCACTCACGGGGCCAGTGCTCCTGATCCGAACAAGGATCAGCCCGCAAGCCAAGAAGATTTGCCCGGACACCCCCGCGAATACCGCCACGCGGGATACAACCTGCATGCGGCGCCCGCCCCACGGGCCGCAGCAGCCCCCAGCCGTCCGGAGAATGGGCGCTGAACCAGACCACGCGGCACCGCCGATAGGCTCGCTGACGTGCAGCGACTCGCCCTCTTCGATCTGGACGGCACGCTGGTCGACCGGCAGGCCGCCCTCGGCAACGCCGTGACCGACCTGTGCCGAGCCCACGGCTTCGGCCTCCCGGTCGAACAATGGCTTCGCACCCAGCTCGCCGAACGGGCGAATGCCAGCGACTTCGCCCAGCTGCGCGCCGTCTTCAACTTGACCGAGCCCGCTGCGGATCTGTGGCAGGAGTACGTCGGCATGATGGCGGCCGCCGTCACGTGCCGCCCCGAAGTCCTCGAGGGACTGGCCGAACTCCGGGCCGCAGCATGGACGATCGGCATCGCCACCAACGGCGCCTCCGACATCCAGCGCGCCAAACTCGCCGCGACCGGCCTCGCCGACCTGGTCGACGGCGTCGCCGTATCGGGCGACCTGGAGATCCGCAAACCGGACCTTGCCCTCTTCGAACTCGTGGCCTCCCGTTGCGGCGCCAGCCTCACGGACGGCGGCTGGATGGTCGGCGACAACCCGGCCGGGGACATCGGCGGCGGCCACCAAGCCGGACTGCACACCATCTGGCTGCGCGGCCGACCCTGGCCTGACGGCCCTCCCACCGCGCACCACATCGTCGACGACGTCACCGACGCCATCGCCATCCTGATCAACGAGACGGAGTAGCACCGTGGACCAGCCGACCGTCGGCATCCTGCACCCGGGCACCATGGGTGCCGCCGTCGCTGCCTGCGCCTCGGCCAACGCGGCCGAGGTCCTGTGGTGCGAAGCCGGGCGTAGCACTGCGTCCGCGGAGCGTGCCGCGCAGTTCGGCCTGACGCGCGTGGCCACGCTGGCGGAGTTGCTGGACCGCAGCGACATCGTCATCAGCCTCTGCCCGCCAGCCGCCGCCGAGGACCTGGCCCACGACGTCGCCAGGCACCGCTTTACCGGGGTGTATGTGGACGCGAACGCCATCAACCCTGCGCGGGCGCAGCGGATCGCCGCGCTGCTCGCACCGGACGCGACCGTCGTGGACGGCGGCGTCGTCGGCTCCCCGCCGGTCGGTGGCAAGGCGCCAACCTTGTACCTGTCCGGCCCGGGTAACGCGACCGCTCGCATCGAGACGCTGTTCACAGGTACTGCCGTCCGCACGGCAGTACTAGGCACGGGAATCGGGAAGGCATCGGCGCTGAAGCTGGCGTACGCCAGCTTCCAGAAGACGTCGCGGGTGCTGGTGGCGCTCGCGGTCGGGATGGCGCGCGAGCACGGCGTCGACCAGGAGCTCATCGAGGTCGCTTCCCGGCGCGCCGACTCGTACCTCTCCGAGCCGCAGTACATTGCCAAGACCGCCGCGCGAGCCTGGCGCTGGGGCCCGGAGCTGGAGGAAGCCGCCGACACCCTCGCGGCCGCCGGCCTTCCGCCGGAGATGCTGCGCGCGGCCGCGTCCACGCTGGCCCGGTGGAACGACGCCAAGGACGACAGCGAGCTCACGCTCACCGACGCCCTGGACCAACTCGCCCGCCCGTAGCACGCGCTCATGCCGTCTGTACCTCCGGGAAACGCTCAGCCCAGAGGCGACCTTCCCAGCTCGTCGCATGCACGACGAAGTCGGGGTCGGCTAGGTAGACGGAACGCCCGGTGCGGCAATCGACACAGCCGCTACTGGCTTTGCACTGATGGAGCACGTCCTCGCTGGAGCCAGGCGAATCCAGGGTGATCCCGTGCGCCGCGAGAACAGTGGTGATGCGCCGAGGGAACCGATCGTCCCAGCGCGCGCCGCCGAAATGCGCTGTGAAGGAGGCGGCAGGGCGGCTGGAACGGAGGCGACCGACACCAAGAGCCACTGCTGCGTGTACTTCTTCTACCGGGTCGGTACCCAGCTCGAACCACTCACCGTGCTTCCGGTAGGCGCTGAAGTAGCAGTGCAACGCCTCTTCCAGAACCTGCCCGCCCTCGAACGTGGCCAACAGCGCAAGACGCACTGGAGACCCCACCTGGATGGTCCAGAGGCGCCTCTCGGGAGCTGTGCTGCGTCCGATCTTCACATTGCGAGAGCCGGGTGAGCCGATGACGTACACGTGCTCGGTCATGCATGTCCCTTCTGATCGCCTGGAGCGGACGCTGCTCTGGAGCTCCCGGCTACCAGCCGGTCGATGAGCCGAGCTGCTTCCTCCGGCGGTGTCGTAGTGGTGTCCACCGTGAGGTCCCAGACCATGCCTGGATGCGAGTCCATGTCCTCGCGGGTCGCCTCCCAGGCCGCAACACGCGCCAGGGTGTCGCTGTCCCCCCGGCCCGCGGACCGCTCTGCGGTCGCCTGGCGCGGGCACCACAGCAGCACCAGCGACCAGTCCGCCGGGTAGCCGTCGATCAGGGCCCGGATGCCGTCGACCTGCCCGAGGTGCACCACCGGCACCCCGGCCGCGAACGCCGCGTCCAGCCCCGGCCGGTCCAGCACGTACGTGTTGCCGTAGCGGCTGTTCGCGTAGACGACCCCGTCCGCAGCTTCCAGCTCGCGCAGCTGCTCCGCTGTGCCCATCCGGTAGCCGGTCGACTTGCCCGACCCGACTTTGAGCCGTGCAAACTGGCCGTACTGCGGGCGCAGCTGGGTGAGCGCCGTGGTGACGGTGTCCTTGCCCGCGGCTGGCGGGCCATACAAAACAACTCCCTGCCGCCTCATACGGACATCGCCCCGATCGCCTGCCGTGCCTGGTCCGCCAGCGAGATTGCGCTGCCCAGGCGGTTGTCAACCACGAGATGAGGGACGACGGGACGAAGGGCCACATCGATCGTGGCCAAGTACTCGTCCCAACGTTCCAGCTTCCAAGCATCCCTAGCCGCACCGCGGTGCGAGATGTATTCGTGCATCGACTCCACATCGCACCGCACCCAAATCGGCGCGACGTCGACACCCTGCGCTGAACAGCGGTTGATCAGCCGTTGCATCCACTCTTCATTGGTGAGCTCGGCGATGAACGGCGCCGTCACCACGGTGGAGATCTGGCAGCTCACGTTCGAGTACACGGCCTGCATCAATGCCGCGTACTCCGCAGGACGCACCCGATCGCGGTAGATCTCCGTGTGCCGATCGTGCGGCTGCGACCCCAACGAGGTGAGCAACAGCTCCACGAGCGGCCGCGTCAACGGGTCCTTGTCGACCAGAGGCCAGCCCGTCAACTGCGTCAAAAACCGGGCGAACTCCGTCTTCCCCGACCCGGCATAACCACCCACCAGCACCACACACGGCCTATGCGGATCACCGCCCGTGCGACGGCGCTTCCACGCCTCCATCACCCGCTGCTGCCAACCGAAGCTGTCGAACCCGTCTCCGTCCGAGATCCGCGTCAGCGCCCGCTCCACAGCGATCACATGCGATCCGTTGCGCTGCTCCGGCAGCGGCGTCACCTCGAACTGCGTCTCCTCCCCCGGCAAAGCCGGCCGGAACCCGAGCGACGGCTCCGTAGCCCGGTAGAGCAAGCAGTACGCGCGGCGGTACGGCGGACCGGGATAGCTCTCGCCCGTCTCGTGCATGCTCAGCGTCTGCGGATTCGCAGCCGGCACCGTCACCCGAGCCTGCTCAGCCACAACACGCAGCCGCTCACCGGCCTCCTCCAACGTCAGCCCATGCGCCTCACGGTGTTCACGCAGCCTGTCCGGACGCCATCCCGCACGCTGTCTCCCCACCCCATGACCCTCCGTCTGCACCATGCCTCGGAGCCTAGGCGCGGGCCCCGAGAACCCGTGTGTAGCCAGTCGTTGAAAACGCGTTGAGGAACTCGTTCACCGAAGTGACGAGCTCTTCGTGATGGGCCTCCGAGCTCTGTGCGGGTGTGATGGCACCTGCACGTTCGACGGTTTGGGAGGCATCACCAGTGGCTGCTTGTGCTTGGCCAGACACATTGGTGTCAGGCGTCGAATTCGTAGTCCAACACGTACGCTGCCGTGTCCATGGTCATCTCGTTGATCTCCACCGCTCGCCCAGCTGCGTCAAATGCCGTCCGGGCCAACTTGATTACGGCCCTGTCGGTAGGGATGGACAACCGAGCTGCCTCATCCACCGTGGGCAGGCGTACTCGGATCTCCTCACGGAAATGCGTCGGTGCGTGTCCGAGGTCGGACAACCGGGCGTAGATCCCGCCGGGGCCAGTGTCCGCTTGAGTGATGGGGGAGCCTGTGACCAGCGCCTGTGGGAGGTAGGACGCGGCAAGCATGACAGGTCGTCCTTCCATGACGTACCGCCGACTGCGTACGCAGGCCTTCTCTTCAGGACCCAAGTCGAGCACGGTCCTGATGTGCTCAGGCGGGGATGCGTTTTGCTGCACCGTGATTTGGTCAACGTCTGGCGCACGGCTGTCGTCTGCCGACCAAATCGACTTCCCGCTCCCCCACTGGTCACTAGCCAGTCGGGGAATGCCGTGACGCCTGATGGGCTGGAACGACAGGACACGGGCACCTGCTCCCTTCTTGCTCTCGACCAGTCCTTCGGTGCTCAGAAGCTTGAGGGCCCTTCGGGCAGTGAGGCTGGCGACGCCATATTGCGCTGCCAGGGCGTTCTCACCTGGCAGCCGGTCGCCAGGCCTGAATCCGTCATCCCCGCGCTCAATCGCCGCCTTCAGGTCGTCAGCAATCTGCTGGACCTTCGTGCGCTGCGCGCCTGCCTCGTCCGTCATTCGTCTCCCTACCTCGGTAGCGATCCTAGGGCTGCTTGCTACCGAGGGGACCTAAGGGGCGCGTTGATCGTGTTGGGGATACGCGGATGGTACATCATCGGTAACGTACTTCTTGACATCGGTACCGAGGAGGCTTTCACTGGACCTCGGTAACGAGGTGCGGCTGGGTCTTCGGGCCCGACTCCCCCACCTGGATCTGCCTCAGGGCGGCGCCGGATGAGGGAGCCGGAACGTCGGTCCCCACAGCACCACCGCAGGAAGCCTCTTCCCCTCACGGGGAGGGCCGGGGTTGATAGCTCCACCAAATCCCCCGGACCAGTCACTGGCTGGTGTGGCTCCTGCGTTGCACGTCGCAGCGCAGATGCGCTGTCCGTCCGTCAGGACGCCGGGAATGACCCGTGCGGCCTGACGGGCGGAGAGAGCACCGCGACGCGCCCCGTCTCTCCGATCACGAGGAGTCCCCCATGGCGACCACGACGCCCGCAGTGCCGAAGGCCCGCAAGCGCCGCCGCAAGACTCGTACCCCGAACGTCAACCACCGCCCGCCGATCATCGCCTCCGACCTCAAAGCCAACGAGCTCGACTTAACGCCCGGCAAGGAGCACCTGGTCTGCCCCGGCTGCTCCACCTGGGTCCCGATCACCGGCATGCAGGGCACGCCGAAGCTGGTGCCCCACCACACCGGCCGCGCCAACGCCGCCGAACCGCGCCGCTGCACGGCTGGCAGTAACCGCCAGGTCGCCATCGACGTCGAGGTCGGCGCCTGGCACACGGAGCTGATCGAAGCGGTCCCGACCACTGCCTCCCGCCGTGCCACCAAGGTGCTGCCGAAGCCGAAGGTGAAGCCAGTCCTGGCCGCCAGCCAGATCAAGCCCGCCCCGCTCAGCGCGGAACAGGTCCGCCAGGCGTTCCGGCAGCACCAGCAGCAGTGCCTGGCCTGCAAGGGCGAGGCCACCGGCCGCGACGGACAGCCGCTGCCCTGCCGCGACGGCGAGCGCCTGGCCATCACCTTCCTTCGACTGCTCCGCCAGGAGCCCAAACGCCGGTCCGTTCGCGAGTTCTTCGCCCGGGAACGCCAGCGTTTTGATCGTCAGTACGTTGCGGTGGCCCCGGCGAAGCGGACGTCTGAGTGGGTTGCGGTGCTCCCGAGGGTGAAGGACGCCGACACTCGGCGCTCGCAGCTGCCCGTTGGTGATACGCCGACTGAGGCTCGCGGCGTGCCGCTTGAGCCCCTTCAGCCCACCCGCTGACTTGCACGAACGCCCACGGCCCCGGCCATCCCGAGTGATCGGGGAGGCCGGGGCCGTGGCTGCTCGTACGAGACAGCCTGAACAGCACGACAGCCCCGGTGACTTGAGACCCTCCGGGGCTGTCCAGGACCCGATTGGAGACCTGATGCCCACCAGCATCGCACGGAACGACGGCGACTCCGACCCGATCATGGACGAGGCCCTGCGCCGCGTCCGGCAGGGGAAGTGATCAGCATGGACTGGCGCCACCTGGCCTCGTGCCGCGAAGAGGACCCCGAGCTGTTCTTCCCCATCGGTAACACTGGCCCGGCGCTCCTGCAGATCGAGGAGGCCAAGGCCGTCTGCCGCCGCTGCCCGGTCATCGAGCACTGCCTGCAGTGGGCGTTGGAGTCCGGTCAGGACTCCGGTGTCTGGGGCGGACTGTCCGAGGACGAACGGCGCGCGATGAAGCGCCGCGCCGCCCGCAACCGGGCGCGGCAGGCGTCGGCATGACCGACGCCGACCAGAAGCGCCTGGAGGACGCGCTGCGTCGGACCAACGAGCAGCACGACTTCGGTCGCCGCGCTCACGGCTGATCAGCCCGCACCGCAGGACGGCATCCCAACTTCTGTCCCGCGCCACGCAGTTCCGCCAGGCCGGTCGCCCGCACCACGGGCGGCCGGCCTTTCTCACGCCTTCAGCCCGAGAGAGTCTCGGGCCCGCATCCCCGCAGGAGAGCCCATGCGTAGCAGCAACCAGCACGACACCGCGACGACCGGCACCACGCTGCCGGACTTGCTGTGCACGCACACCCCGACGTGCCCGACGGCCGACAGCCCGGACCGGGAGGCCGCGCACGTCGTGGCTGCCCACCCGGAGCAGGGCTGGAGCCTTCTCTGCAACGCTGTCCTGCTCTTCGAGGACACCGGTGAGCTGCTCCCCGACGGCCGGATCGTCGACCCGCACCGGCCCACCGGCGCCACACGGCCTCTTCGGCTCGCGGCCACCCACGCGCTCATCGGAGGCACGGCCCGCAGCGGGAAGACCGGCGCCGCTGCGCTGCTCCAGGCGGCGTCCCTGGCCAGTTCCTTCAGCACCTCGCGGTCGGCCTGACGGCTGCCTGATCCGCTCGCACCGCCCGCCGATCCCGGCGGCCGGGTCGGGCGGTGACTGGGAGCCGGGCAGTCCGGACCCGCCGGCCTCCGGGCCGGTGTACGCGATGTGAGGAGAGCACGTGCCCCAGCCCCAGACGCAGGCCGTACAGCCGAAGGTCACCTACACCAAGGGCGACATCGTCCTGTTCCGCGACGTCGAACGGTTCTGGCTCGGGCTTCCCGGCCACACCTTCGTCGGCCGAGTGGAGCGGTCCTGGACGCACGCCGACACCCGCAAGGTCCTCTACGACCTGACCGAGCTGAGCGGCAATCGCGCCCGCGCCGGGATCGACCCCGACTACATGCGGCTGCTCCCGGCCACGGACGCGATGCACGACATCGACACCGCGCCGCTGAGCGAGCCGGACACCGGGGCGATGACCCCGGCCGCCGTCGCCTGGCTGCGCCAGCACCTTGCGCAGGACGCGGCGCTGCCCGCACAGCACATCTGACCCCTGATCCGCCGCCCCGTCCGGGCGGCACCCGACCTGGAAGGAGGCGGCGTGGCCGCCACACGAACCCGTAAGAGGCCCACTGCCCGGAAGAAGCCGACTCCGCCGCCCGCCGCCTCCCCCACCACCGTTCCCGCCCCGGCCGCGACCGAGGCGACGGATCAGGAGACGCGTACGGCGGACCTGCGGGACCGGGCCACCGACATCGTCGACCTCGCCCGTGAGAACGCCGCCGCCCTCCAGACGGAGGCCGAAGGCGCGGCGGCGCGCACCGTCGCCGCCGCGCACGAGCAGGTCGCGCAGATGCTGTCCGAGGCGCGCACGCGTGCCGAGGGCCTCACCGAGACGGCTGGGCAGGAAGCCACCGCCCACCGTGCGGAGGCCAAGGAAACGGTGGAGGCCGCGCGCGGCGAGGCCGACCGGCTCCTGTCCGAGGCCCGCGACCGCGCCGACTCCCTTCTGAAGGAGGCGCACGCCCAGGTTGCCGAGCTGACCGAACAGGCAGCCGCGGACCACGAGTCGGCACGCACGGCGGTCACCGAGATGCGCCGCCTGGTGGAGGCCGACCTGGCGGAGATCGGCGAACTGGTCACCACACGCCGTGCGGAGGCCGCGGCGATCCTCGCCCGCGCCCAGGAGCAGGCCGACCAGCTGCGGGCAGCCGCCCAGCGGGAAGTCGACCAGGCCCACGAGCGCATCACCAGCCTGGCCACGACGGCGGCCGCCGCCTACGACGCCCGCCGGGCAGAGGGCGAGACGCTCTACACCGATGCCGTCGCCGCCGCTGGCTCCCGTCGGCGCGAGGCGGACCAGGCCGTCGCCGACGCTCATGCCGAGGCGGAGAAGGCCCGCACCGAACTGCGTGAGCAGCTACACGCGATGGGCGAGGCCTTCGACAAGGAGGCAGCCGAGAAGCGTGCCGCCCTGGACGCCGACCTCGCCGGACTGCGTAAGGCGTGCGAGGAACAGCGCGAGCGGCTCCGCCGCGAGGCGACGACCTTCGCCGTCCAGCTGCGGGAGACGGCGCAGAAGGAGGCCGACCGCATCACCAGCGAGGCGGAGAAGAAGGCCAAGGGCACCTTCGAGCGGGCGCAGGCTGCTGAGGCCAGCGCCCGCCGGATGCTGGAAGAGGCTCGGGAGGCCAAGAAGGCCAACTCCAAGTTCCGGGGCTGGCATCAGCGGCTCGGTCGCAAGGCGTGGAAGACCGCGCCGTGGATCGCGCTGGCCGCCGGCGTCGGGCTGGCCGCCTCCGGCGAGTACGAGCTGGCCCGCATGGTCGGGATCAACGCGTACGTCGCTCCGCTGCTGCCGGTGTCGCTGGACGTGTACTGCGTGACGGCGTTCCGCGCCAAGCGGGACATCCCGGCGGCGCTGACGCTGATGGCGTCGGCGAACGTGATCTACCACCTGTCCGAGCAGGCGCACATCGTCAAGCCGGGCGGGTCGGCGCCGTGGCCGCTGACCACCTTCGTCGTGCTGATCTTCGTGGCCGTCATCTGGCGCGTCCACTCCCTGATGCACGACGCCGGTACGGACGGCCACGGTGGTACGGGCACCGCGTCCGGTACGGACGGACGTACCAGTACGGCCGCTCGTACGGACGGCGCGACTGGTACGCAGCACGCGCGTACCACCCCGGCCGGTACGGGCTTGTACGGCGCGGCGGCTAGTACGCCGCCCGCTGGTACGGTCCCCGGCGCGGCTCGTACGGAGCCTGTACGCAACGGCGCGAACGCCACCATCCCGGCAGGGGTGAATACGGGCGCGACCAGCGCGTACAGCAGCCGTACAAGCGGCGTACAAGCCACCCCCTCGGGGGCGGGTCGTACTAGTACGGAGCACTCCGGCCGTACCAGCGCGGCGGTGTACGACGGCGGGACGCGTACCAGTACGGTCCCCGCTCGTACGGCCCCGGCGAATGGCACTCCCGCCGCCCGTACCAGTACGGCCAACGGCCGCCCGCGTACCAGCGGTACGGACAACGCCGGGCGTACCGGTACGGCCACCCCGGCTCGTACGGACGCCGAACTGCTGCCCGCCGTACGAGAACTCCCGCGCGAGGACGACGGCTTCGTCAACATCAGCCGCGTGCGCACCCAGCTCGGCGTGAACCAGCCCCGGGCGGTCCGGCTGCTCAAGGAGGCCGGCCTGCTGCGTCCGTCAGACGCGGAGAAGTACCTGACCTGACCCACCCGTCCGGCACACATCAGTGAGGGCCAGCCCATCGGAAGTGGGCTGGCCCTTGCTGCGACTGCCGGAAGCAGTCGACAGCCCCACCAGTACACCAGGAGGAATCCCCGCCGTGAACAGCAGCGACCCGAACTACTCCCCTCTGCGCGACGTTGCGCAGTCTCCGGAGGCAACTGCCCGGTACCTGGCCGATGTTCAGCGGCTCCTGCTGGACGTCGGCAAGAACCTGGAGACCCTTGCGATCGAGACCCGTGTTCACCTGCGCGAGACGCACGTGGAGGGCGATCGCTGGTACCAGGCCAGGCTGCGCGCGATGCCCGTGGAAAAGGCCCTCGGGAGCGTGCTCAAGAACCTGAAAAACCTGACCGAGGGCCTGGAAAAGAGCGCCTATAAGCGCCGCGCCCACGACGAGACCGTTGTGAATACGGCCAAGGGGAGGAAGGAAAAGGAGCTGGAAAGGCAGCGGAAGAAGACCCCGCCGCCCCTCCAGGCCGCACCCAACCCGCCCCAGCATGGTGCACAGAACCAGAATTCCGGCTATGGTGGCCCCACGTCGATTTACGACCTCGGTAAGAGGGAGTCGGCGTGACGCGCCCCCTCAGCAGTGCCGAACGCTCCATTCAAGGGCGGAACCGCTGGCTGACGGAGGAAGAGCGCAAGGCGATCGAAAGTCGCGGGGAAATCGGCCGGATGGAATTCTGGCTCCGCGTTACTCGGTCCGAAATCACCAGAGAAATCAAGGCCGGACGCGGCGATGTCATCACCGCGTTCACGCTGGTCTGCCGCCTCTTCAAGCTCGTTCTGGAGAAGCGGCAGGCGGGCGACCCGCGGCTGTTCGACCACCTCATGCAGTACGCGGGCACCGTCCTGAAGCAGCACGGCCCGCGTCACTGAGCGTCACCCACGAAGGCCCCGCCAGCGTCCGGCGGGGCCTCGCGCGCGTAAAGCGTGCACCCGTGCACGTGCACGCGCGTGCACACAAGCCCCCACTGTCTGTCAAGCCCCCAGGAGGGGAGGTGCCCGTGTCCGACGACCCTGACGACACCGGCGGCGGAACCCTGGTCCACGGCCCCTGGAGCGGCGATTCCACGTACTCGCTGCCGCCGACCCCGGATTTCATCGACACCATTCCACCGCCGGAAGACATTCCGGAGGCTCCCTCGGAGAGCCCGGAGGAGACGACGATGGAACTGCCGCCGATCCCGGCCGCCCCGGACCCGGCAACGGCGCTGCGTTCCGAAGGAATTACCGCACCGGAAACCGGTGAAGATGAAAGCGAATACGAGGAAGGTGAATACGAGCAGCCTCGTTCTCTCGCTGACCGTCTCGGTGACTGGCTGGAATTCCGGCTGGAAATAGCGCGGGCCAATCATGAAAGCGAAGCGCCTTTCCGTGAGGCTGAAATAGCGCGGAAGGCGGCGCTGCTGGAGGGCCGCACCGCGCAGGACGTCGCGATGATGGAGCAGAACGGAAAGCTCCGCGCCGCGATGATGAAAGCGAAGGGCGACAAGGCCGCGGCGCGCGGAAAGGCCGACGCCGACCACATGAAGTCGTCCAGCTCCGGCCTGGGGACGGACAAGGGCCGCTCGAAGGCCAGCGGCGGGGGCGGCAGCGCGCCGTCCCGCAACAACTCCAACCCCGGGCCGAACCGGTCCGGGTCCTCGCGCGGCTCCAACTCCAGCGCCCCCGGCGGCCGTTCGGGGGCCGGATCGACCGGGGGCGGCGGAGGCGGCAAGGGCGCCACGAAGCGCTCCCCGTCGGGCTCTGGCGGCCACGCAGCCAATTCCGGGCGCCGCAGTTCGTCCGGGCCGTCGAAGGACCCTCAGGCGGGCTCTGGCCGCACTGGCCGGAACAACAACTCCAAGAGCGACGGCGGAGGTCAGGCATCCGGCCCCCGCGCCGAGCGGGCCCGCGGCCGCCAGGAGCGCGCCGGGGTCCGGCAGGCCGGACGGCAAGAGCGGCGCACAGCCGGGCACGCCGCCGCTGTCGCAGACCGCAGCAAGGACCGCGACCAGGCCCGCGCCCAGCGACAGCAGGCGTGGGAGGACCGCCGCTTGAGGCGGCAGGAGCGGGACGCGGCACGGCAGGCGAAGCGGGAAGCCGCGGCGTCGGCCGACCCGGGCCGCACGACGCTGGGCCAGGCCGTCGGTGAGGAAGCCCAGCGCCGCTGGGACAGGCGCCGCGCCGATGCAAAGGCCGCCGCTGACGCGAAGGACGGCACGGCCGGCACCCAGAAGGTGAACCTGACCAAGGACAAGAACTCCAAGGCCAAGGACACCGACAGCACGGACGGGAAGACCGCCAAGGACGGCCCTGACGGGCCCCCCGGCTCCGCGAAGGACGGCAAGGCAGGCGATGTGCCGGGCACCGGCTCAACGGCAGGTGACAGAGCGTCTGACGGTGCCAAGAAGCGGCGCCGGTTCCGGCGCCGGCGCACCGGCGGCACAGGCCGGGCCGGCTGGTTCGGACGTACCCGCCGCACCCGGCCCGGCCGGGCCGGACGGCGGGGCAAGACGTCCGGCTGGGCGGGCTCCCGCGCCCAGACAGCAGATGACTCGGACAGCGAGTGGTGGTGGTTCGAGGCTGCCAGGGAGCGCCTGCGCAGGATGCGGGACCGGAAGGCCGCGTCCGAGCCGCCGGAGCCGGATGGGCCGGTCCCGGCAGAGTCCGTCGGGATCACGGTGGAGCGCGCCGACGAACAGGCCCGTCGGCGGCGTCCCGCATCGAGCCCGCAGCCGGTCACCACTGGGGCCCAAAGTCTCCCGGCCGCACCGGCTCGCAACACCACACGGCCCGGCACCAGCCGACCGACCAGCATGGAAGGGAGCAGCGTGAGCAGCTCGGGAGTCAGCAGGCCGTCCGGGCGAAGCGGCCTGGGCGTCCAGCACCGCACGGACATTACGTTCGACCGGTACTTGATGGAGATGGCGGACATCGCCATCAAGGCCGCCTCCGACCAGGAACGCGCGGAAGCCCTGACGGAGGCGCTCGGCAAGGTCGCCGACGCCCTGCGGGAGATGGCCGCCGACCTGGCGGCCGACCACAACATCTCCACGGCGGTCACCGACCTGATCGCGGACCTGGCCGACTCCGCAGCCCGCATGAAGGGCCTGGCCGAACGGTGTGCCGAGAAGTGCGGACTCGCTCTGGAGGCCGCCAAGCTCGCCGCCGCGATGGTCGCCCGCGTCTACGGCGAGGACATGGACGCCAAGGAAGACGCCGGCCTCACGCACGCATCGGCCGCTGCCCACCACGACTAAGCCAAGCCCTGGAGGAATACCGCTGATGAGCAGCGACCTTGCACCCCGCAACACCAGCGCAGCACCCGTCCCGGCCAACGATGACAACCGGTACAAGGCCGTCCAGAGCAAGCTGGACCAGCTCGGCAAGGCCATGGACGACGCCTCCCTCGAACTGGAGGGCCTCCACCGCAGTATGGAGAGCAACGCCGCCCACGCCGAGGACGTCACCTCCGACATCGAACACGCCGACCTGGACCCGAAGTTCGTCCGCCTGACCTTCAACGTGGCCCTCGCCCTGGTCGGCGCCTCCCGGGAGGTCCGCAACCTGTCCGACACCGCCCACGAGACCGCTGACCTCACCTACGAGACCAAGCGCACCCACTCCAAGCTCTACGGCGCGCTGGACGACATCCGTTCCAACCGGCCCGAGAAGACCCCCAGGCCGGGCTTCTTCAACCGCTGACCTCGCTCCCCCACCCACCCCGCCACGGGCGGCCCCGCAACTGCGGGGCCGCCCGTGCTCATTTCGCCGAAGGAGAAGCTGGTGACCACGCCGCGCAGTGCCGCGCTCGAACGCCTCGCCTACACCCTCGCCGCGCCCGTGCTGGCCGCGGCCCCGAACCTCTACCCCGACAGCCCCGTCAACCAGGTCGTGCAGCTGGCCGGCGCTGCCGGGATCGGCGGCTGGTTCCTCGCCTACAAGAGCGATGAGCCTGGCGCCGGACGCAAGATCCTGCGCTGGTCCCCGCTGGTCCTGGCTGCTGCCGTCGACGTCGCCGCCGGGCACACAGGCGGCTTCGGCCCGTACTGGCTGGACGGGCTGCTCGCCGCCGGATGGGCGGCGGCCGGCTACCTGGTGATGCCGTTCTCCCGGCACACCCGCCGCCGTCACCGTCCAGCCCTCGCGGCCCCCGCCCCGCAGCTGGCGCCCGCCGAAGCCCCCGAGTCGGCTGTGGCGCAGCCGGACGACGGAGCCGATCTGCTCACCCGCGACGCGCGGGTGTTGTGGGAGGAGGCCGGGATGCCCGGCCGCACGCACATCGTCAAGGCGACCCGGCACCCCGGTATGCAGCACGACATGACGCTCCTGCTGCGCGCCTCGGAGACCGGACGGCCGATCACCGGCCTCTCCGAGGCCGCGGTCGCCGCCCCGTTCGGCGTGCACTCCAGCGACGTCGTCCTGGCTGAGGTCGCCATCCAGCCCGGCCGCCAGGGCGGCCCCGGCTGGATGGAGGCCCGCCTCACCCCCGACGCCAACGCCCGGCGGCGCACCCAGCCGACCGCGCAGGAACGCTGGACGGACCGCGTCGGCGGGCCCAAGGGCGGCGCCCCCGGCTCCGAACTGGTCCACAAGACCCGCGACGACGAACGCGGGGTCACCTTCTACCGGGCGAGGATGGCCGACGCCACCGACACCCCGCGCATCGACCTGGCCAAGGTCTGCCGCGCGCTCGGGCTGCCCGAGGACGACTCCTGCGTGTTCGTCCTCATCGACGGCTCGGAGTTCCTGATCAGCGCGTTCGACCAGCCGCCGCTGTCGCAGATCTTCTCCGCCACCTGCGAGCTGCTCACCCCGGACGCCAAGGGCATGTACGTGTGCGGGTTCACCATCACCGGCCAGCCGGTGAAGACGATGGTGTACCAGCACGACAAGAACGCCCCGGCCCACGGCCTCACTCTCGGGGTCAGCCGGTCGGGCAAGACGCAGTTCTTCGCGATCCACATGGCTGCCCAGTCCTTGGACGGACAGGTGGTGTGGCTGGGCACCGTCCGCAAGGACGAGAAGACCACCGTGCTCGGCCGGTACATCGACCGGCAGGGCTCGAACGCGTTGTGGATGGCGCGCTCGCTGCGGGCGGCTAAGGCGCTGTGCGAGATCAGGGCGGAGATGCCTTGGCCGCACGACGGCCAGCCGCATGACTACAAGCCGGGCGACCCGCGCTGCCCGTACCGGCAGCTGAACGTGTACGGGGATGAGTTCATGACCGCGGCGCAGGACGCGGACTTCGGCGAGTTCATCCAGAAGGACGGCGAGGACCTCACGGTCACCGGCCTCAAGTACGGCATCGGCTTCAACCCGGCCGGACAGAGCCCGTTCGCTCACAACGGGTTCTCCACGGAAATGAAGGACAACCTGCGGCAGAACTCAAGGCCGGTCATCTTCAACATGGGTTCGCCCGGCGCCACCCGCAAGGCCGCGGAGGGCACCATGGAGAACGCCTACGACGTGCCGACCATCCCGGCCCGCTACTCCCGCACCGAAGGCTCCGCGATTGAGCGGGCCATGCGCGGCGAGGCCGACCCGGAGAACGGCGTCTCCACGGGCGGCGTCGCGGTCATCGTCCTCGACAACGGCCGCGCCATGCTCATGCGCTCGCTGTACGCGGACTTCGACACCGACCTGTCCAACCTGTTCCCCGATGAGGTCAACCGGCTCACCGACTACGAGATCAGCGAGCTGGACAAGCGCGGCCTGTGGTTCGACTGGAACGAGCCCATGCGGCCCGGCGAGTTCTGGCCCGAGCCCGACGAGGACGACGAGGGCGAGGGCCGCTCCCGCCGGCACGGCGGCGGCCGGCAGGGCGGAGGCGGGCGCGGCTCCAAGGGCGGCGGTCGCCGCTCCGAGCAGGTCGCCTCTCCCCGCCAGGCGCTGGAGGCCATCAAGAGCCTCACCGACGCCTGATCACACCCACCATCCCCGGGGCTGGCCCGCCCGAGCGCGGCCGGCCCCACCCGACCCGTGAAGGAGCACCACCACCGTGGCCCTGTCCATCTCCGCCGCCGTGCTGCTGGGCATCATCGTCTTCGTCCTGCTCAAGGGCGGATACGTCCGCGTCGGCTCCGCGCTGGCCTGCACGCTGTTCGGCTTCACCCTCGCCGCGACCGGCCTGGCGCCGACCCTCAACAGCGGCCTGGTCTCGCTCGCCGGACTGATCTCCAGCGTCTGACTACGCCTCGGTCCACGGCGGGTCCGGCGTGGTGTTGAGCCCGTCGCAGAAGCGGCATTCCCACTCCGACGGGATCTCCCACTTGTCGACCCAGAAGCCGACCTGCTTGCCGACGAAGTAGTTGTCCCCGCCGCACCACCCGCACTCGAAGACGAACTCCACCCGATCCCCTTTCCCGCGCCTACCGGATCGAGGATGCCCGGGGCGCCGGTGCGGTGACTACCCACCCGCCAGCCCCAACTCACCTGCTGCGCAACGCCGAAGGGCGCCGCCGGACACGACTGCGGCGACGCCCTTCGCCGTTGCGCGCGGCCACTCCCCCACGCGCCCTCCCAGCCGTCACGGCCAGGAGGGCGCGCCCCTTTCCCGCGTGATCGGAGAACCCCGATGGACCCGCTGCACAACACCCAGTCCGGCATGCCCGAGTCCGAGGCCGCGGCCGAAGCCCGCCGCCTGCTCGACTCCTGGGCGAGCAAGCCCGTACGCCACCACCCCACCTCGTTCCGCGACGACACCGAGCCGCCGGCCTTCGGCACCACCCCGCCCGTGCGGCAGGAGGACCACCGGATCGTCCCGGCCTGGGCGGCCGGGATCGCGGTGGCCTCCATCGGCGTGGGAGCCGGGATCACCGGCATCGGCTGCGGTGCCTGGCTCGTGTTCCAGGGCCTGGCCTCCGTCACGTTGAACGGCATCCTCCTGGTCACCCTGCCGTTCGCGGCCCTGGCCATGGCCGCCACCGCCATCGGCGGCGCGATCAGCAAGAACCGCGCGGCCGTCACCAAGAACGTCTTCGAGGGCCCGGTCACCCACCACACCGAGATCCACAACAACAGCACCACGCGCGGGGCGTTCTTCGCCCGCACCCGCAACGAGATCCGCTGACCGGCCCCGGGCCAGCCCTGCACTGCCCACCGATCCCTTCGCCGAAGGAGCAGCTACGCCATGCCCAACAACGACAGGCCGGTCAACGGCCAGGAGAACCCGTCCTTCTTCGACCTGATCGACCAGACGCCCCCGCCGCCCGTCCTCGAACTGGACACCAAGCCCAGCACCAGGCGGCTCGCGCGGCTGCGCGCCGCGTGGAAGGAGTCCTGGCAGGAGGGCGGCTTCCTCTACCAGCGTTGGGAAGAGGTCTTCCAGGCCCGGCACGGCAGCTGGCACGAGGCCGCCAACTGGATCAAGGCGGCGGCCCTGTTCGGCGGGCTCAGCCTCCTCGTCATGATGCTGGACGCCGCCGGCGACATCGCCTCCGCCACGCTCAAGGGCCTGTCCGCCGTCCCGGCCACGAACGGCGGTGACGGCAGCGGCCTGTGGGGCACGGTCGACCACCCCGTCCGGCTCTTCCTCGCCGACCAGGCCGCGCACCTGTCCGTCGCCCCGGCCGCCCTCTACGCGTTCTGGCAGCTGACCGGGCTGATCGGCCTGGTCGGCGGGTTCTTCGGCAACGCCGGCGCCCGCATCGCCTCGGTGCTGTTCGGCATCGGCAGCCTCGCCATGATCTGGTCCGCCGCCCCGGACGGGGGCCGCGCCGCCGCCACCGGGCTCGCCGCCCTCATGTGGGCCCTGGCCAGCATGTTCGCCCTTCGCGGCCTGACCCTGCGGCCCATCGTCCACAACCACCCGCCGCAGTACCAGTTCAACCCCGCGCTCCACCTGCACGCCACGATCCCCGCCCCCACCCCGGCAGGCGATGACCTCGGTCCCGACACCGTCCACCCCCTCCAGCGCTGACCGGCGCCGTCCCCGTCCAGCACTACTACCACGCAGAGAAGGAATCCGATGAAGATGAAGTTGCAGGAGAACGAGTTCTGGGTCGCCACTTTCCACGGGAGCCATGACGGCACCACGGCGAAGGTGATCGCGACCCGCGACGACACCCGTCCCGAGCCGTACGTGTGGACGTGCACGTGCGGCGTGTCCCGCTCCTTCCTCACCGAGCACGGCGTGTTCCCCACCGCCTGGCGGCACACCCACCCCACCCGCTTCGACCGGCTGCGGTCGTGGGCCGCCCGCCGCTTCCGCACCGCCCGCTGACCCGACGCTCTGCCTGGCCCTCGCCCACCCCGCCCCGTGGGGGCGGCGAGGACCGGACAGGCCGCCCGGCCGCACATGGCGTCCCGCCGACACCAGTACGACGTCGGCGGGACGCACTGCTTCCTGCCCACCGACGCCTGGAGGACCCGATCGTGCTCATCCCCAGACCGCGCCGCCGGATCGGCCGACCCCGCCCCTTGCGCCCCGGCCCCCGCTACCCGCAGCAGCCCCGTCAACTCCCCGGCGCCTGGAGGCCGTGATGGACCGCCCGGACGAAGCCGACCCGGTCGACGTCGACGTCTACGACGACGGCTCCTTCCCCGTGTACGGCTTCCTCCAAGCCCCCAACGCTGCTGCCGTGCTCGCAGCGGTACGGGGCGAGGGACCCATACCGGAGACCGGCCTCGCGACCCGTCGCCAGCTGCGCGCGCTGGGCCTGAGCCCTGGCGGCCAGGAGGCCATCGCGGCACTCACGTGGCACGGCGGCCTGCGAACGGCCTGGTTCTATCGCATCGAGCTGGCAGTCCCGAAACGGGTCCCGACGCTTGCTCAGGAAGCGGCGCTGGACAAGGCGATGGCTGCGCGGCAGACCTGCCCGAAGTGCCGCCGCCGCTACTTCCACTGCCTGCGCTTGCGGACGGTCGGCTCCTGCGAAGAGTGCTTCGACGGCACACCCGCCGACCCCGCCTCCTACATCCCGCCAGCCTCTCCGAAGGCCGCCTGACCCGGCAGCGCCCCGAGCGCTGGCGGCTGCCTGATCCGCCCGTCCCGCCACCTGGCGGTCCGGGCGGATCAGGCAGCCGGAACACTCCGGTCACTCCACACCATCAAAGGGGGAAATCCCGTGTTCAGCATCATCCGCCGGTCCACCCGTCACACGTACGAGCAGGCGATGGAGACCACGAAGCGTGTCCCTGGCCTGGAAGGCGAACTCACCGAGGTGCGCGGCCGGGCAGACGACTTCGAACACAAGAGCTTGAACCTGGAGAGGCTCCTTCAGGAGCGCGACGGGATGATCGAGGGGCTCCGCAGGGCCGGTGACGAGATCGCCGGGCTGATGGCCACCGGCCTATCGCCCGCAGCCGCCGGCTACCACGCCGCCCGGGTTCTGCTCGCCCACGCCGACCACTTCCGCCTCGCCGACACGGACGAAGGACGCGCCGGACTGGAGGCGATGCGTGAGCTGACCGAGCCGCAGACGGTGACCCTCCTGTACCGCTACGGGCGACGCCAGTCCGCCCACGCCACCGTGGAAGACGCCAAGGCCGCCGCCCAACGGCAGGGCGCCGCCCCCAACGGCTGGGAGCCCTCCAGGTACGTGAACCCGCAGGACTTCGACAGCGCATGGCGCGACGCCCCCTGGAGCACCACCACGCTCGCCGTGGACGCCGCCGCACCGTGGACCACCCCGCGAGAGCCGCTGGCCAGCGTGTACGTCCTCTTCCGCGGCGGACTGCCGCACGCCGCGTTCAGTGCCCCGGACGATGCGATCCGCGAGCAGGACCGCCAGGGTATTCCGCGCACCGCCGGCAGCCTGGTCCGCATGGCATTGGAGGCGAACCCCGCCCCGGCCGTGAGGTCCGCGAGCAGCACACGCTCCGATGCCCAGCCGGCCCCGACTGTCTGAGTCGCGCGCCTGAACCGCTCTTCTGCTCGCGGCCGCCGTCCCGCTCACGGTCGAACGTCCCGACCCCGGCCGCTGTGGCCGGGGTCGGGACCGCAGGGTGGCCGCGCATCGGCAAAGGGCCGGCCACCTCGCTCCCTCACCCTCTTCGAGGTCAGGAGACCTCCAGCATGCCCCGTCTCACCACCGAGCGTCTGGCCCTCTTCGGCACTCTGCTGGCCACCTTCGGCGAGCTGCACCCCCTGATGGAGCTGGACGCGGCCCTGCACCGCTCCATCGGCATCGCGGCCGCCGCCGTCACCACCTGGCTCACCACCCGCCCCGGCGCCCGCCGGTGAGCCGCACCCGCCTCGAACGCGTCCGCGCTGCGGTCGGGATCGCCTCGCTGGCCCTTCAGCAGATCGAGGACGACCTGGGCGCCGACGATGTCGACCAGGCGGAGCTCGCCGCGATCCTGCGCGAGCTCATCGAGGACACCGACCCGCCCGGCGGGTTCCTTGCGGCCCTCGCGCAGCTGCTCACCGTCGCCGCCAAGCGAGCCGAGCAGATCGAGCCCGACCGTGACGGCGACGCCTCCTGCCCGCTGTACGAAGCCGCCGCCCTGCTCACCGACAACGCCGGGATGCGCCTGATCTGGGCAGCCAACTCCCTCGACTCCCAAGGAGTGTCCGCATGACCTCGCTGACCTACCCGCAGTTGCCGGAAAGCTGCCTGGTGGTCCTCATCGGCGCATCCGGCGCCGGGAAGAGCACACTCGCCAGCACCTGGCCCGCCTTACAGGTCCTGTCCCTCGACGCTCTGCGCGGTGCGGTCAGTGACGACCGCGGCTGCCAGGAGGCCACGGGCGACGCGGTCGACGTCCTGCACCTGCTCCTGGAGCGCAGGATGGCCCGGCGCCTGTTCACCGTCGTTGACGCCACGAACGTCACCAGGTCGGCCCGTGAGCCGCTGGTCGCCGCCGCCAAGCGGCACAACATGCCGGTCATCGCGGTCATGGTGGCCACCCCGGCCTCCGTGTGCGTGGAGCGCCAGGACCCGCGCCCGGCGAACCGTACAGTCCCCACCGACACCGTCCGCGCGCAGCACAAGGCGATGGTCCACTCGCATCCCACGCTCCTGGCGGAGGGCTTCAGCGAGGTCCTCTTCGCGGACAGCCTCTACCGGCTGGAGCCGTTCCTCGAGCAGATCAGCAACATCCGGATCCGGGAGCTCGGCACGGGCGGCAGCGACGGCCTGGGCGACCTGATCCTGCCCCGCCGGCACTTCGGCCCCGAACTCATGCCGCTGTGGCGGTGGAAGGACGGCTCCCACCTCGCCGGGGACGACCGCGTCGCGGAGATCCGCATCGGCCAGCAGTACCTCACCCTCGCCCTGCGCACCGACATCGACGGCGAGGGGAGCGTCGGCTTCGAGGTCCTGCTGCCCTGCCCCTTCGACGACGAATGCGAGGGCGAGGCGTGGGCGCCCGCTCACACGGTCACGGACCTGTGGGGTGCGCTCACCGGCGACCGGGACCAGGACCCGGACATCGTCTGCACCGTTCACGGCAGCTTCGACGACGTCGACCAGGAGGCCGACGACCACGCCCGGGAGGCGCTCCGCGAGACCGCCGGAAGCCTGCACTGACTTTCCGAGACTACTGAGGAGGCTTCATGGCTGCTCTCGCCCAGCCCACCAAGGACGACACGTTCGCCGCGCTCATCGACTGCTTTGGCCGGGATCTCGCCGCCCTCATCTCCGAGGAAGCGCCGCACGATCCGACGCCGAACGAGTTCATCGACTTGGTCGTACGCGTCCGAAACGCCCTCAACCCCGTCAGCTATGACCTGGACGATGCGATCGCCCACCTCACCGACGTGTTGAACAGCCCCGAGGGCGACCATCCTTCGCTGCTGGCCTGGGCGCGCACGCATCTGCGGGACGGCATCGACGCGGCCCGCTGAACCGCAGTGCGTTGAGCGCATTCTGTGCCGCCCCGACCCCGCACCTGCCGGGCCGGGGCGGTCGCAGTGGCCCCTCAACCACGAGAGAACGAAGGGAGATGGACGTCATGACCCTGCCCTACTTCGAGGTCGACGTCCCGACAAGGAGCACCACCCAGCCCGGCCTGAGCGGTGTGCACGTCTTCACCGGCCGGGCCGACAGCCGCAGCGCCGCCGTACGGATCGCCCATGAGGTCTACGACGCGGCACGCGCCGCGCGCGAGGACGGACTCGAGATCCCCCACGACCGGCCGGACGGCTGGGGCGCGTGCGGCTACCGGCCCGGCTGGGAGCTCGACTGGCCCGCCGCGATCGCCGGCCGCTGGAACAACCCGTACAGCTGGGGCCGCACCGTCGACGACGGTGACTTCGAGCTGTAGCTACGCCCCGGGACAGCCGCCTGTGCTTGCCGGCTTCGTCGGCTGCCCCGGGCCCACCCAACCCGTACGAGACGAGAGGGAGATCCCAGTATGGACTCCGTCCTGCGCGCACGCGCCCGGATCGGGCAGCGTGCACTCTTACTGACCACCGCAGCCGTCCCGCTGACCGGCTGGACCGTCCACGCCATCGCCCTGCACCGGCGCCTGGCGGCCGCGCAGAAGGACCCGCTGACCGGGCTGCTGCGCCGCGACGCGTACACCGCCCGGGCCCGGCAGGTCCTGGCCCACCACGGCGACAACGTGGCCGTGGTCCTGGTCGACGCCGACCACTTCAAGGACATCAACGACGACCTCGGGCACGCGGCCGGGGACGCGGTCCTCGCCGCGTTCGGCGCCCGGCGCACCGCCCGGGCAGGCCGGAGCGCGTCCGTCGGCCGCCTGGGCGGTGACGAGTTCGCCGTCGTGCTGCCGATGTACCCGGGCCGCCGCGAGGTCCGCCTCGCGACGCTGGTGAGGATGCTGCGCACACCGGTCGTGCTGGACGACGGCCGCACCGTCAACGTCGCCGCCTCGGTCGGCGCCGCGACTCCCGACGCGATCGGCTCCCGCGACCTGTCCCTGCTGCAACGGGCCGCCGATGCCGCCCTCTACGACGGCAAGCACTCGGGCCGCGCACACCTCGCCACCCAGGAGCACGCGACGGTGGCGTCCATCAACGGCCGGCGCGCGGGCCGCCCGGGCACGGCGGTGTGGGGGCGAGCCGCATGAGCGTCGCGACCCTGCCTGGGGGCGACTGGATCCGCGGCATCACGATCCGCCAGCCCTGGGCGACCTGCATCCTCGCCGGGAAGAACCCGGAGAATCGGCCGGTGCACTGGCCGTGGCGAGGCAGGGTCCTCATCCACGCTGGGAAGAAGAAGCCGGAGCCCGCAGTGCTGCGCGACCCGCTGGTCGCCCCCGCGATCCGCGGCCGCGAACTGCACCTGGGCGCGGTCATCGGCGTCGCCCGCCTCACCGGCTGCCACCTGGACCAAGGGCCCGAGCAATGCACCAGCCCCTGGGCGGAGCGGGGCGCGCACCACCTGGTCCTCGCCGACGTCCAGGAACTCGCCCTGCCCGTGCCCGCCACGGGCGCGCTTCCGGCCTGGAAACCGACGCCGGACCTCCTGGTACAGGTGTTCCAGCAGCTGCCCGACTTCCGGCCGTGACCCGCACCCGAGGCAAGAAGCCGCACTTCGAGCCGGGCTGCGTCCCGGCTCCCGGCGCTCTCCTCGACTGGCGCGACAGCCAGCACTTCGACCGCTGGCAGGACCGCCCCTGCGTGCTGTGCGACAAGCCCACGCCCATGCGCTCCCACTACGGGGAGCCCGTGCACAAGACGTGTGCTGAGGAATGGATCGCCGCGAACCCCGTTGAGGCCCGCCTCGGCAGGTTCGCCTCCGACATCCAGTCCAAACGCCGGCGCGACGACGACCACGCCTGAACCCCTCCAACCGGAGGCCCCCTTGAGTGACACCCAACGCGACGTCGATCACGCCCTCGCCTACCCCGAGCCGCCCGCCTCCCCGCTGTGGCACCGCCACGGCGCGAAGGCCCGGCCGCTCACCGATGCCCAGAAGAAGCGCAACCGCAGGCTGCTGGACATCGCCCAGCGCAAGCCCCGCACCAAGGCCACCTAGGAGGGCCGCTCATGGTCACCGACATGAAAGAGGCTCTCGAAGCCGAGGGCGGGGGTATGACGGCCGACTGGCAGCAGGCCCTCGCAGCCGAATCCCGCCCGCCCCGGCCAAGCCCTCTGGAAGAGCTCGCTGCCGCGGCCCGCGTCACCGCACGCAACGCCCGCGACAAGCACGACCTTGCCGAACTCCTGGACGCGATCGGCGCCCCCAGTGACGCAGACACCCTCACCGCGCTCCTGCCCCACCTCCCCGACACCGCTACCGGAGACCTCATGACCACCCAGGCCCCCAACGCCAACGCCTACGCGCAGGCCGCCACCGACATGCTCAACCGCGGCGACAACCCCGACCAGGTCCGCGAAACCCTCGGGCTGTCCGACGCCGAACTCGCCGAAGCCGTCCAGCGGGCGGAAGCCGAGCTCGCCCAGGAACTCGGCACCACCCCGGACACGGATGGTGCCCCCGCCGACGGCCCGGACTCCCCCGAGCTCGAGGCGCCCGACACCGTGACCGCGGTGCCGGAGGCGGGAATCGAGGCGCTGCTGGTCTGGGGCGAGCAGCACGACACGAAGAGCGTGCAGGCCCTCGCCGCCAAGGCCCGCACGGCCCTGGCCGAACTCGCCGCGCGACGCGACACCGAGCAGGCCGTCACCGAAGCCGAAGGCCGCGTCAACCGGCTGGAGCGCGAACTCGCCCGGGCCCGGGCGGAACTGAGGCAGGCCAAGACCGGCAAGCCCACCCCGACCTCCGTGACCGCCCCGGCCCCGGCCCACATCGGCAAGTACAGCAAGGAGCAGCTGGCCGCGATCCGGACCTGGGCACGAGCCAACGGCCACGAGGTCGCCGACCGGGGCAACCCGGCCAGGAAGATCCTGGATGCCTACTTCGCCGCCAACCCGACGACGGCGCAGGCGGTGAACTGATGGACGCTATACCTCTCGCCCTGGACGGCTACTTGGCCACCGAAGCCGAACCCGGCGACCGGGAGGACACCGCCTCCTGGCGGCTGAACTGCTCCGCCGGGACCGACCACCTGGTGGAAGAAGCGGTCGTTCCCTGCACCACCGTGGAGCCGGAGATCGCGCGTGCCCTGCTCACCGAGCGGCAGCCCGGCGACCTGCTCCGCGTCATCGGTCACCTCACGCTCCCGGACACCGCCGACGGAGTTATCCGACTGCACGCCGACAGCCTCGAAGTGCTCTGGGAAGCTCCGCTGCTGGACACGAACGAGGATGACGCGGACACCGCGACAGACACGGACGCGGACCGCAACAGTGCGATCGCGGCGCTCGCCGAATCCCTCACCAGCTTCGGACAGGCCACTCCCGGCCCCGGGCAGAGCATCCGCATCCACATCAGCCCGACCGGCGCCCTCGGGTCAGGCCTGGAGCATTGCCACAGCTTCGACATCAGCCCGACCCTCGCCCACCGGCTCGCCGACTACGTGGACGCCATGAACTGCTACCTGGACAGCGAACGCCCCGACAGCGTCGCCCTGGACCCGGAGACCATCGCGGACCTGACCGAACTGTTCGAGGACATCGACCTGATCGGCCTCACCAACACGGTCCTCAACGCGACCCGACCCGAGTGCAGGCCCGCCGTCACGCAGGCGATGGACGACATGTTCGGCGACGTCCCCGCCCCCGAGGACACCGACCCGTGACCATCAACCACGCCCCAAGGGAGGCGACCTCGATGCCCACCCAGCCCCAGCGCACGGTGCTGGAGCGGTTCCCCGCCGGAGGCCCCCGCGGCTCGTGGCCGGCGGAAGAGTACGCCGCCGCCCAGCGCGCCCAGGGCACAGACGCCCAGGTCGTGATGGACCTCGGCAGCGACCAGTTCCTCGTGGTCGCCAGCACCGCCCAGTAGCGCCGCCCCGAGCGCCGCGTCCGGCCCCTCCCGGCCGGACGCGGCGCTCCCCCATTCCCCCTTCATCAGCACACCCAGGAGGTTCCCCTCCGTGTTAGCCACCCTTGGCCCAGCCGTCCTCGCCATCATCGCCACCCTGCTGGGCGCGATCGTGTCCGGCCGCTTCCAGGAGCGCGCCGCCGAACGGTCCGTACGCGTCAGCCACGGCGAATCGATTCGCCGCGACCGGCTCGAAGCCGTCACCGCGCTCGCCTGCGCCGCCAGCGACCACCGCCGGGCCCTGTGGATGCGCGGCGACGCCGTCCTCAAAAACACCGACGACGTCGGCATGAAGCCCGCGCACTACGCCGTCCACGTCGAAGCCCGCCGGAAGGACAACACCGGCCGCATCCTGCTCCGCTTGGGCCCGTACACCCAGACCTGGCTCGCCTCCCGCGACGCGGAACGCCTCAACACCCTGCTGGAGGGCAGGGCAACCACCGTCATGCCCGGGTACACGGTCACCGCGAAGGACACGGCGTTCCACGTCAGCGACCACGCCTCCTACAGCGACCCGCACGAGGCCGACGCCTGCGAGCTCCTGGCGGCCCTCCTCAAGGATGTGAGCGCTCCGTGGTGACGACGGCCCTGTACGAGATTGAGACCAGCGAAGCCGACGACGGCACGACTGTCCCCGCCGAAGGCATCTGGACCCCCAGCAGCGAGGATGCGGCCGACAACGGGTTCATCGCCTACAGCGGGCTGTACGTCGCCGGCATCGGAGCGCCGAACGACGAGGCGCTTTACCCGGACAGGTTCGTCGTCCTCGGGCACCACCGGTGGGCACAGATCATCGAGGCCGCCGCCGCGTTCATGGACCGTGTCCACGGCTGGCGCAGCCTTCACCTTTACCCCGACGACGACCCCTCGGTGCCTATCCACCGCATCCCGCGGGCCGTCCACACGCACGCCGTCTTCTTACGGCGCCCGCACCCGGACCACCCGTGCGGCTGCGAGTGGGAAGACACCTGGCGGATGATCTGGGCACCGCCCACCGAGCCTGGCGCGGTCCCGATCACCGCCATGCGGCACCCCGCCGCCCCGGCAACCGCCACGGGCCTCCCCGACCCCGACCAAGGAGCGCCCGCCGCCTGGGCGCCCTGACGCACACGGCTGAGCATGAAGAAGGCCCGTACCCCCGCGCCAAGCGCTGCGGGGGTACGGGCCTTCTTGCGTTTCGGGGCCCTGGGAACTCAGGCCGACTGCGGTTCCAGCTCGCTCAGCTCACGTACCAGCGCCGCGTACTCCTCAGGATGCTCCGTCCGCAGAATCCCCAGCCATGCGCGTGCCCCTTCGACGAATGCAGGCAGCTCCATCTTCGCGTGCAGGTGCATGGCGACGTACACGGGATCGTCGTACGGCAACTGACGCACAGGGCGGCCGCTGTCGCCGTGTGCGACTTCCGCGTCGGCGGGGCCGTCCGACCGCGGGCCCGGCAGGCCAGCTGGCGCACCGTCGCGCGCGCCATCCTCCTCTGGCGGCAGGTCGCTGTCCAAAACCGGGTTTTGAACCAGCGCTCCTTCGGCCGCAGGCCCCTGCTCGGAGGCTGGCTTCAAAACCGGGTTTTGGACAGACGCCGCCTCACGCCGAGTTGCGGGCCTTGACTGGGCCGCTTGCGCCTTGACCTTGGCGACGCGAGCACGCTGCTCTGTGTGGTCCGAGGTTCGGGCAACCTGCCGGGCTTCCTTGATTTTCAGTGTGCCGGCGTCGACCTCCTCCCTCAGGTCCGGGGCCAGGTTCAGCAGAGCCAACCGCTGGGAGACGAACATCTGCGACTTCCCAATGCGTTCGGCGACTTTCTCCTGGCTGCCGTGCCGCTTCACCATCCCCGCCAGGTACTCGGCTTCCTTGATGGGAGCCAAGTTCTTGCGGTGGATGTTCTCGATCATGACGGCTTCGTCGATCCGGCCATCCTCGTCACCGAGCTGGTCCTGGACGCGAATGTCTATCCGGGTCCACCCCAGTTGCCGGGCAGCGGCAAGGCGCCGGTTGCCGGTGACGACAACCCACTCAGCGCCCTGAAGCAGCTTGCGGGTCTTAGCAGACGCTTGGGCGACCGCTTCGGGCTTGGCCTGCTCGAATACGGCACGGGAGACCACGGCGAGCGGCTGGAGCTGCCCGATCTCCTTCATAGACGCCTTGAGCTCCCGGAATTCCGGGTCGTCGTCGCTGTAGTCCTCTTCCGGACGCGGGTTGTCGGGGTTACCGACGATGGTGTGCATGAGCACGGTGACGGGCGGCTCTGCTGGCCCCGCCGACGCGTCGGTTTCCGACGTACCAGTCTTGCTGCCGCTACCCAGGAGCTCGGACCAGTCCTTGCGCTTGGAGGCCGCCATCAAACCTGGCCCTTCTTCCCGGCCCCCACTTCGAGGGCGAGCCTGTAGAAGTCCTCGCGGGCTTCCATCGCGACCCGATTCTTCTTGTACTGGGTGACAACCAGGCCTTCGAGAGCGGCTCGAGTGTGGACCTTGTAGTGGCGGATCACGGTCTTGGCGAGGTTCCAACCCTGTCCCAGGACAAAGTTCTTCGTCTGCTCGAGGTCGGCCTCGCCGTCGCGGGGATCCCAGTTGTTGATGACGACCCAGTACTGCTTGCCGAGCGGCTTGACGACTTCCTCGATGGTGTCGCGCGTAGGCATGAAGCCGAGCGGCTCGGGCTCGATGGGGACGATGACGTCATCGGCGACCTCAAGGACTGCGCGCATCGCGTCGGCAGCGGCGCTCTCGCCGAAGGGATCGCCGGCGTGCTGCTTCTCGTCCTCAGGGAGGTCAATCCAACCTGGGGTGTCAATGAACCCTCGCTTGACCTTGCGAGACTTCTTGAGCTCAGGGAAGAAGGCGAGGTCTGCGCGAGAGCGGGTCTGGATGAAGGAGAAGGGAAGATCGTCCCCGACGCGTTCGGACCACCAAGTGGTGGAGCCTTGAGGGTCGGATGAGACGGCCGCCACGTAGTCGGGTTCGCCGTCGGGGGACTCGCCCAGGACATGAGCGGTGATGGCCGCAAGGTTGACGGTGAGAGTCGACTTGCCGACTCCGCCTTTGCGGTTGATGAGCGCGGTGATCCGTGCCATGAGTGGTACTCCAGGGCTCCGTGTGCTTCCCGGCCTCTTGAGAGGTCGGTACTAGCGGACCGGCACAGCATGGCACGCACGGGCCATGGCTCGGAGATCCGGGCCGATGGCCGGCGCGTCAAAACCGGGTTTTAGACCACGCGCTGACGACCGTGGAGGGCGAAGTGACCAAAACCCGGTTTTGAAGTGTCTGTCCGCCAACAGGCGTTGACTGGTGCTGGATGGGACGTTCTCGACAAGCAGTTGGCGCCAGGCACTCTGCTGTTGGCCGGGAAGTGGTCCGTCGACGTGCGCTGGTTGACGCTGGTGTCGGTTGTTGTGGTGGAGGCATGGATGGGTGATTGTGGCGCAGCATTCGCACGACGTCGTCAGCCGTCGCAGTAGAGGACCCGCATCACCTCCGTCCACTGCTCGGGCCGGGCGGCCTCGCAGTCGGCGCACCGGTATCCGGTGATCCAGACGCGGGCCGGGTGGTCCTGCTGGGCGGAGGGGCGGGTGCGGCTGTACTCGATCCGGAGCAGTCGCGAGCACAGCGGGCAGGGGTCTCCGTAGAGCGGTTCATTGATCATGCGGCGGACTGTGCACACGTCGGCGGCTTACCGTCTCGGGCTGCTGTGACAGCCCGCCTGGCGGGCGCTGCGGTAAGGACTTGGTGAGGGCCTCCCGCCCGGCGGGAAGGACCCCGGATCGGGCTTTTCCGCAGAACAACGCCGGGGTTCTATGGGTTGGTGATCAGTAAATCGGAGGTTCGACCGGGGAACGGGTGGCGCTATCTCTTCCGGGGCGTGATGGTCGGCGACGGCCACCGCGCGGCGGGTACGCCGCTGCGTGCCGCCCAGGATGAAGCCGGTGTCCCGCCCGGCGTCTGGAAGGGGCGCGGTCTGGCCGCGGTCGGCCTCACGGCTGGGGACGTGGTGACCGAGCGGCAGGCCGAACTGCTCCTGGGGGAAGGCCGGCACCCGGATGCCGACCGGATCGAGCGTGAGCTCCTGGGGGAGGGCAGGAGCCCGGCGAAGGCGCGGCGGGCCACTGTGCTGGGCAGGCCCATCGAGCACAACAAGTCGCCGAAGACCGAGAAGGCCAAGGAGCGCACCCCCTGGCTGGCCATGGACCTGGTGTTCCGTGCGCCGTCGACGGCGCACATCGCGTGGGCGCTCGGGGATGACGAGACCCGGCTCGTGCTGGAGCTGTGCCAGGACATCGCCCGGGACAAGACGCTGGCGTGGTTTGAGGATTCGGTCGCGGAGATCCGTTGGAGGAGCGGCGGCAAGATCCGCAAGCCGATCAAGGATGGGCTGATCGTCGCGGTGTTCCGGCACTACGAGTCGAGAGCTGCCGAGTCAAAGCCCCTTCTTCACGATCATGCGGTGGTGTCGATCCGCGTCCGGCGGCCGGACGACAAGGGCACGTGGGGCAACCTGTCTGCGGACTCGCTTATGACCCACATCGTCGCGGCTGACACTCTCTACCTCCTGTACTTCATGGAGGAGGTGTCCGCCCGGCTCGGGTGGGCGTGGGAGCCGCGCGAGGTGACGCCCGGCCGAAGGCCCGTCATGGAGATCGCGGGCATCGACCAGCGGCTCATCGGCTGGCAGTCGACCCGCCGTCAGCAGATCGAGGACGCGCTGCCCGTCCTCACGGCCAAGTACGAAGAACGGCAGGGGCACGCGCCGGGGGAGCGGGCCGCCTACGCGCTGGCCTGCCAGGCCGCCGACCAGACGCGCCCGCCCAAGCGCACGGAGCTGCGCTCGCTGACCGAGCTGCGCAAGCGATGGCGGGCCTCAGCGATCCGGGCCTATGGCGCCGACATCGTCGACCGGCTGGCGGAGCGGGCGCGGGCGGCGGCCGCGGCGGTGTGGGTGCGGGTGCGGCCGGTGGTCGACATCGTGCTGGCGGCCGTCGACGTCGTCGCCGTGGTGTACGTGATGCGCGGCGCGTTCAAGCGCCACCATCTGCTTGCCGAAGCCCGCCGCCACCTCTCCTACGTCCTGCGCGGCCGGCCTCACGAGCCGGGCCTGGACGACCAGATCGTGCAGGCGGTCGTCGACGACTACACCCGCCCCGTCGGGCGCGGCCTGAAAATGACCGCCGACCTGCGCGCCCTGTACCCGCGCGACACCGAGGACCAGGCGGTGCTGCGCCCACTGACCCGCAACCGGTTCGCGCCCCAGTACGAGCGGGCCCGCCTCGCCGCCGACGCGCTCAGGGTCCGGAGCCAGGCGGTGCGCCGCGCGGACCGCCTGGGCTCCCGCATCCGGCCGCGCGCCGTCGCCGTGCCCGCCGCATCGAGGTCGCGCCCGCGGCCGTTCCGCTCGGACTGGAAGGCCAGCCGCCTTCTGGAACAGGGGACCGACGCCGACACGGTGGAGCAGACCCGTCGGACGCTCGAAGCCGCAGCCGCCAAGCTCCAGGACGGCGTGCGGGAGCGTGCCCTCGCCCACGGTCCCCGACAGCAACCTGCACTCGCAACGGCCCCGCCGCCGCACACCCAGCAGCCCGGCGCCCAGCAACCGCAGAGCCGGACCACAGGAGGATTCGCGTGAGCACCCCGGAAGAACATCCCAGCATCGAGGACATCCTTGCCCGCGCCCACGCGGCCCGCGCGATGATGGCCGCCGCGCTCGGCGAGGACCCGGAGCCCGAGCCTGGTAAGTCCCGCGGGTGGCAGCCGGTCTGGAAGCGGTCCGGGAAGGCGGTGAAGAAGGCGGTGCTGCGCAAGCAACGGCGGCGGCTCCAAGACGCCGGACGCCGCCGCCTCGCCGCCGCGCAGTCACGTCGACCACGCTCCCGGCAGAACCGGATCGGCAGCGCGGCCGCGCGCCGTGACGCTCGCGCCCTGTCCCGGGTACGGCACTCCAACCTCTGGCTGTGGTGACGATGCCGGGCATCGTCCACCGAGTGGAACCCACGATGTTCTGCATCCAGTGGCGATGCACGACATCGAGTGTGCTGCACCCGGTGAGCTCCACTGAGTATGGAGTCCACTCTGGTGGGCCGGATGACGATGGACGCCATCGTGGTGCGCATCGCGATGGACGACACCGCACCCGGCGCCGACCCACGCGACGATGCTCGGCACTCTCGCGCGCGACCGGTGTGCCGCACCCGATATCCCGCACCGCACCGGTGCGCCCACCGCCGACCGACCCCTTGACCAGGTGAGGCCGGACGCGCGGGACCCCCTTGTCCGGGTCCGCAGCCGAGGACGATTCTCCTTGACACAGCCCGTTTCGTCTGGCGATCAGGTCGTGGTCAAGGGGGTCTTTGATAGAGGAGCCCGCCCGGCCGTGGCGCCCCCGGTGCGGAGCGAGCGGCCTCACAAGCGATCTTCAGGGCGGGCGCCTGTGGACAGATTTCGCGTACCGACGGTGAGCGGACTCGCAGCGCTGGGGCTCGCGTTGCCCCTTGTCCACTTCCGTTACCTGTGACATTCCGCCCATTTGGGCAGGGGAGGAATCTCCGTCCCGGCACGCTGCGCGACGCCCGGGGGAAAGGCCGCTGCCGCCTGGGGCGTGCCGCTGGGAGACCGCGGGGATGACCACGCAGCGGCTGCCGTTCCCGGTCCCGGACGAACGCGCCCACCTCTTCGTCGACAACTTCGCCGACATGCACGACCTCGTTGAGGACTTGGTCGTGCCCGACGGCGTGCCCGAGGCCGCGGCGACCGTCCTGCGTACGGCCCGCGAGCTGCTGCGTCAGTCGTACTACTGCTACGAGTTCTCCACCGTGGCGGTCATGCACTCCCTGATCTCGGTGGAGATCGTGCTGCGCGACCGCATCCCGGACGCGGGCAAGAGGCCGCTGCACCAGCTCATCAAGCAGGGCGCCGCCGACGGGGTCCTGACGGCCCGGCAGGCGGAGTACCTCGACTATGGTCGGCAGATCCGCAACGGCATGGCGCACGGCCAGACCACGCACGCGGTGATGCCGCCAGCCATGGCGGTGCCGATGGTGACGACCTCGTTCGCGATCGTCTTCGAGCTCTGCACCTCACCCGCCTGACGATCACGGCTCGGTAACGGCGCTCAGCGGAGTGTCACACCGTCGACTTTCACGACACCTCTACCAGGTGACAGCGGGATTCCATCCGGACCCCTGCGCCACCTGTGTGAGGAGCTTCGTCATGACGGACGCCAGCAGCGCCCGGCAGCCCGAGCCGGAGCCGCGCCCGACCTGGTCATGGGGTGCTGAGCGGCCTGTGGGCGGCCCGGAGTCCAGTGTCGTGAACGGTGCCGTGAACGATTCCAATGTCGTGCCCATCACCGCAGCTCACACCGCCCGCCAGGGTGCCTCCCGGCACGATGACACCTCTCTCCCTTCCTCTGAGACATCGGCGAAGGGGAAGAAGTCCACCCCTGCGGCCAAGGTGCGGGCCGATGCGCTGCGGATGCTGGGGTGCGTGCGGATAGCCACGGTGCGGCAGATGGCTGAGGTGATCACGAAGGAGGAGTCGGATGGCCGGTCGTACGTGCGCAGGGCGATGAAGAAGCTGGCGGATCTCGGGCTGGCGGAGACGAACGGAAAGGCGGGCAAGCACCCGATCTGGAACCTGACTCCGGCGGGACAGAAGGCTCTGGCAGACGGCAGCGAGCTGCCTCTGCGACCGAAGGCCGGCACCGGAGCGAAGGCCGTTCTTGCCGGGTTTGGTCCGCACGGTGTCGCGGTGACGGACATGATCCTGGCCTTCGGCGGCCGCAAGCATTTGACCGACTGGCAGGTGGAGGTCAACCATGCCATCAAGGAGACCGGCCTGAGCTTCAACACCGACGCCGTCCTCGCGTTGCCGACCAAGACCAGCGAGGTGCGCCTCTTCGAGCTCGACAACGGCACCATGTCCCAGGCTCGGCTCGCCAAGGAGGTCTGGGACTACGAGCGCTACGCCGGGCACCGCGTCTGGGAAGGCGCCCGCGGCACGATCGGGGGCACGTTCCCGTTCTGGCAGCGCCACCGCTACACCCGCTCGAAGACCTTCCCGCGGCTGCACGTCGTCCTGGCGGGCAAGGAGGAGCACCTGCTCGACAACCGCCTCCAGGCGCTTGCCGACGACGTGAAGGGCATCGCCGTCGCGGTGTGGGTGAACACCCTGCCCCGGCTCCAGCGGGGCGAGCCCTGGTACGAGATCGGCGTCGACGACCCGGACCGGCGCCGCCGTCGCTACCCCGAGCCCGCCAGCCGCTGACGCCGCGCGCGACGCGGGCAAGCCCTTTGTGAAGGGCTTGCCCGGGGCTGGCGGCCCGGCTACACCAGGGCGGCGGCTACGGTCTCGAGGACGGCGAGCTGTTGAGGGTCGATGGGCACGTCGGCCTGGCGCAGCGAGCGAAGTGTGGCGCCTTCGGCGCACAGTCTGCACAGCCCGATCACCGGCATCGGACCGGCACCGATCAGGGTGTGCGAGGAAGAGCTCTCGTAGACGGGGCGGTAGCAGCCGGGGCACAACTGGCAGTCCTCGAGTTCGTCCGCCGGCGGCGCGTCCGGATCGAGCAGCGGCACGATCCGCAGAAGACCTTCCCCGGCCTCGGCCCACAGTCCCATCGGCCGTTCTGCGGACCGCTCGAAGACGACGTCGCCCTCCGGGCCGCCGTCGGTGCGGACCCGGGCCAGCGTGCCGACGCCTTCCTCGGGGTGGTTCGGCATGAACGCAAGGACCGTCCTGTGTCCAGGCCCCTCGGACACGACCTGGACGTGACCTCGCCCGGCAGCGAGGGCCGCGCCCAGGTCGTTCAGCCCCTGGCCGTCGTCATCGTTGCGCAGACGCAGCGCCCACGAGGCGGGAGCGCCATCGATCTCGGCAGGGGAGGAGGTGATCAGAACGCCGTTGCCGGACTGGCGAACGTCCAGGTGCTGCATCCCCTCGGAGGAGTGGAACGCGGTGCCGAACCACTCCTTGGCCTGCTGGTCGCTCTCGCGCCGTGGGCGGCGCGGCTTGCGCTGCTTGTGACGTCCCATGATGTGCCTCGCAGACGTGACGCCGTGCACGGACCGATTGGTCCGCTGAACTCACAACCGGCAGCCCGGCACCTCCGGTACGCCCACGGGCCCGGCATTCACCCGTCCGGCCCGCGCGGGCAAGCTTTCCGCAACGGGGGCTTGCCCCGGAGTATCACGGCGGGACTGGACAGTTCGCGCCCTACGGACGCTTGGATCGGCTGGAGGCCGCGCCCGCCCCGGAGACGGTTGCACCGAGCGGAGGCTGAACCGTTGGCTGGACGGTTGCTTTCAGCGGGGGACCGAAGGTTGGACCGAGGGTTGGCAACTCCTACGCCGGGCACCGCGCGTTCTCCCTGGTCAACCCCGGCGGGCAAGCCCATCCCGGACGACGACACCTCTTCCCACGCGACAGCCGAGGGGAGAGGTCCCTCCGCGTTCCGGGCCCGGCGGCCGTGCGGAAGGGTAAAAGTACCGGCATGGCGCGTGAGCGGGTGCGGTGGCCGTCGGTGGTGTGGCTACGTAGGCGAGAACGGAGAGCGCATGTCGCCCAGCCCTAGAACCGTTTCGTCACCCAGGCGCTCAGAAATGCTGATGAGAAATGGCAGCAGACGGAGGAGCTCTGCCCGATGTGTCGGCGTCAGCGGACGGACCACTCGCGCAGTATGCCCAGAGGCGACAGTCACAACCTGGCAGACCACTGCGAGCCTAGAACCGGACTGTGACCCACCGCCGCGTTTCGGGATCCCATTCCACATCGACGATGTGCCCATCCTTGATGCTGACGGCATGCCACCTGTCGGAGGGCCAGCCGGGGAGCCACCTGACAGTCGCGGGTACATCGCCGAGTTCCTCCACGTCCGTGAAGTCGACGTCAGGAAGCAGTGTCAGGGCGTCAACCGGAGTTCGGGTGGACAGATGGATCCGCGTTCCCCCTTCGGTCGTGACAGTGAGAGTGGAGGGGGCCGAATCACCCGTCTCCTCCTCTGCCACGGCATCGCCGGCCTCCACCTGTGCCCGAAGCAACCGCGGTGACCGGCGGAGGATCGCGGACCGTGGTACGTGTCGCAGGATGCGCACGGCCGCTCCTTCGATCCGCTGGCCCAGGCCCGTGCCCAGGGACGCCACCACCGCGGTGACGAACGGCGCGAGCGTGATCGCGACCAGCACATCAGCTGGCGGGATAGCGCCACCAGGCATATCTCCGGGCTTGCCAGAGCCGATGATGAAGTCGTCCCGCTCGAACAGGTACTCCGCGACTTGATCACAGTCGTGCATCCCGCCCCCTGTTCAACTGCGCGCCCGACGCACGGGCCGTCGACTTCTCCTCCAACGGATCCAGCAATGATCGCGTTCCCCTTGGGGCCGACGACCGTTATAGACGCCCCCTTCCGGAAGGGCGCCTTCTGGATCGTCTCCATGGTCGGACTCCGCGCTGAGAGCCGTAAGTGCTCACTCGGTGTCGGTGTAGTCCAGGAAGTCGGCGACGGCGGGGATGCCACGGCGGCGGGCGAGTTTCCTGCGCAGGTCTTCCAGCGTGCTGGTGCCGCGCGCGGAGGTGACGCCTCCCATCCGGTCGACGGCGTCGTGCGCGGTGGCCACGGCGGCGTCGACGTCGCCCAGGCTGAGGTGGGCTTCGGCGAGCCGGGCCAGGTAGATGGCGTGGCCGCGGGGGAAGGCGTCGCCGTTGTACGCCTCCTGGCGGGTGTGAACGGCGGAGGCTTCCAGGAAGTGGACGACGGCCCGCTTGGGGTTGCCCAGGTTGAGGGCGGAGCTCCCGATGAGCTGGTGGGCCTCACCGAGGTTGTACCAGTACACGCACGGGAGGTCGTCCTCGATGGGGCCTGCGTGTTCGTAGGCGTCCAGGGCGGCGTTGGCGGACCGGTCGGCGGCCCGGGCGTCACCGGCGTGCGCGTGGGCCCGGCAGGCGCGGGCGTGGAGCATGGAGATCAGGCGGGCTGAGCCAGTCCTTGGGGCCTGGGACAGGGCGGCTTCGACGAGGTCGACCGCGCCGTGTGGGTCGCCGGTGGAGTAGTGCTGGATGGCCCAGAAGGCGAGGGTGTTCGCCGCGACCACGTGATCGTCCGCGCTGGCTGCGGCCCGCAGGGCGGTGGAGTAGTGGCGTTCGGCGGCGGCGGCTTTCCCGCTGTCGTAGGCCGTCCAGCCCGCGCTGCGGGACGCTTCGGCCGCCGCGGCGAACAAGCGGCGCTCCACGCCTTCGCCGAAGGACGCGCTCTTGAGGGTGGCCCTGATCATGCGGAGTTCGGTGCGGGCCGCGTCGTAGACGTCGCCGGAGCCGACGGTGTCATCGAGCCGGCGCAGGCTCTCAAGGCGCCGCTCGAAGTGGTCGGGGACGTCCGTGCCGATCCGGCTGCCCGCAGTGGGGGCGGCTCCCGCCGGTGCGGCGGCGGACCATTGCGCCACGGTGGCGCCCAGGGTGGCGGATGTGGTGATCAGAAACTTCCTGCGGTCCACCGGACCTCCTGTGATCTCCAGTGCCTGCACCGCCCCCGTGGTCGTCCACGGGAGGGTGAAGAGGGTGTGGTCCGGCACGGCCAGCAGCAGCCAGCCCGGCCAGCCGTGGGCGTGGATCGCCTCGGGCGGGATGCCTTCGAGCGCGGCCATGGCGAGCTGGGTGTGGTAGCTGGGCGCGTAGAGGCCCGCGATCCACCGGGACGCCTTCTCCTTGCGGTACGCCATCTGCCCGTACCCCATGCGCTGGTGCTGCTCGGCAACACGGAGCAGGTACGCCTCAGCGTTCGTCCCGCGCACGGCCAGCAGGTAGGCCAGCGGGTGGCGTTCGGCGGCGTCAGTGGTCACGGACCCATCCCTTTCGCGGGCGCGGGCGACACCAGTCTTCCGGCTCCCGGCGGGCGGGGGAAGGCCGCCCGAGGCGAACGGCAACCGGCGGCAACCACCCGCAACAGGCGGCAACGCCACCGCTCTGTGCGGCAGTTGGCGCCTGCGGTGTCCTTGCACGGCTGCCCGCCAGGGCCGCGATCCGACGACGTGTCAGGAGGACCCGATGGCGACCACACTCCCCGCAGCCGTCACGGCGGCACAGACCGGCCCCATGCGGGCAGAGGTGCTCGATCAGGTTGCCCGGCTGGTCGACCTGGAGGAATCCACGGTCGAACAGATGCGGGCTGAGGCGCTCGGGGCGCCGACACGCGGCGTCGTCGCGTACGGCGAGTACCAGTCCGGCGGCTGGTGGACCACGTCGCTGCTGAACCACTCCGGTGACCCGCACGACGTCGTCATCGGCGACGGACGACCACGCCCCACCTCCTTACTGGAGGCCATGCCCGCGACCGCGCGGTTCCTCGACTCGTTGGGGCTGGACTTCATGTACGTGCGCCTGGCCCGCCTGGAGCCGCACTCCTACCTGTGGGAGCACCGCGACTACGCCGAACTGCGCGACACCGGCCGCCACCGCCTGCACATCCCGCTCGTCACCAACCCCTCCGCCGTCCTGGTCACCGCCGGGGCCCGGGTCCACATGGCGGCCGGCTCCCTGTGGCGGCTGACGCCCTCCCAGGCACACGGCGTGTGCAACACCACGGGACCGGACCGGCTCCACCTGATCGCCGACGTGTACGCAGACGACGCCTACCACGCCCTCGCCACCCGCCAACACCTGCGCGACGGTGACACCGCCGACCTGCCGGAGATGACCGAGGCCGACCGGGCCGGGCTCCTGGCGCAGGCCGGACAGCTCGCGGAGCTCGGCTTCACCGGCGCGGCCGAACAGACACTGCTGCGCGCCTTCTACACCTACGCCCTGCCGGAGGGCGGCGCGTACGACCTGATCGCCGAACTCCACGCGGGCCGCCGCGCGGACGCCGACGTGAGCCGGTGGCGGGCGGCGAAAGCGCACCTGCTCGCCCGCCCCTGACCCCGGCCCCGATCCCTTCACCCGAGAGGACACCGCATGCCCACCGCCGTTCTTCCGCCCGCCGGGCTGACACCGCTGGAGGAGCTGGCTCACGCCCACCGGCCGGCGCAGCTGGCCGTCCTGGGCGACCTGGTCCAGGCCCTGTCGGCCACCACGGCCGTGACGCACCTGCTGGTGCGCGGGTCGCTCGCCGCCGGTACTGCGGACCGGTTATCCGACGTCGACCTGGTCGTCGCCGTCCGCGACGACCGGCTGCCCGCCCTGATGGACAGTCTGGACGCGCTGATGTCCACCACCTTCGGCACCCTGCTGCCCGGCTGGCGGGACACCATCGTCGGCAACCTGGGCGGCGCCGGGTTCGTCTACCTGCTGCCCAACGACGGCCACCTGCTGCAACTGGATCTGTACCTGTGCCCGACCAGCGCGGTCGGGGCGCTGCGCCGCAGGATCGGCCCCCGCCTGCTGTGGCAGGGCCCCGGCGCCGACGACACTGCCGACGCCGACACCCAGCAGCGCACGGCGCAGGAACTCGCCCGGGCCGCGGAGGCCCCCGTGGACTGCGGCCATCTGCTGGTCCAGGCGATGGTGCTGCACGCGATGCTCCGCAAGCGCCTGGCCAGGGGCCAGCAGTACATCGCCTACGGCCTCCTGCACGACCTGAACGCCACCTGCCGAGACGTGATCCGCACCGCGCTGGTCCCGCACTCCCGGCACCACGGCTGGTACCACCTGCCCGACGAAGTGGGCCGGACCGCCACCGGCCGGGAGTGCCTGACCGAGCTGACCGAGGCGCTGACCAGCCCGCCGGTCCCCACCGTGGCGCAGGCCGACGACGCCCTGGACCGCATCGTGCGCCTCGCGCAGCGGATCGCCCCGCACGCCACCGACGCGCTGGCCAACGAGATCACCGCGTACCGCGCCTACCAGCACCACGAGGAAGGACTGGCATGACCCGCACCGACCACGCCCCGGACCTGACCGTGGCCCTGTTCGCCGGGGTCGTCCCGCCGGACGGCGAGGAACCGTTAGCACAGGCGGCCGGCGCCGCACTGGCCCAAGCCGGGTACGCCCTGCGGCACGGCGGCTACAACGGACTGATGGAGGCCGCCGCGCGCGGCGCCGCACCCCACCACGTGCCGGTCACCGCGATCACGCTGGCCGACCGGCCCGACTGGGGAGCCCTTAACCCGTTCGTCACCACCACCGTGTACTCCCCGACCATGGGGGACCGGCTGCACGCCTACCTCGACGACGCGGACCTGGTCGTCGCGATGGGCGGAGGCGTGGGCACGCTGCACGAACTCACCGCCGCCCTGTACTACGCCACCACCATCCGCTCCCTGCCCGTACGGCTGCTCGGCCCCACCGCGTGCCGCCTGAGCACGTTCCTGCGGGCCCAAGGATGGCTGACCGAGAGCCCCACCCGCCCCCTGGGCTTCCTGCGAGAGCTCCCCGACGCCGAAGCGCTCACCGCCGACCTCAAGGCCCTCGCCGCCGGGCGGTGCGCCTCATGAACCCGCCTGCCACCGCCCCGTTCGCGGAGAAGATCGCCACCGTCGCCTACCGGCCAGGCCCCTACCGGCTCCCCGACGGCGGCACGCTCGACAACTACTTCGACCCCTACCGGCTGGCCGGCGACCCTCAGCTGCTGACGGAGACCGCGGCCGCGCTCGCGGAACTGCTGCCCGCCGGCACCGAGGCCCTGGCAGGTCCGGCGCTGGCCGGGGTCCCGCTGGTCACGGCGGTATCCCTGCACACCGGTCTGCCCGCCGCCTTCCTGCGCCCGGCACCGAAGGACCACGGCACGTGGCAGCAGATCGAGGGCGCCGACCTGGCAGGCCGGCGGACCGTCCTGCTGGACGACACCGCCCGCAGCGGCACCAGCCTCCTGCGCAGCGCCCGCCTGCTGCGCATCGGCGGCGCGCTGGTCGGCACGGCCGTGTGCGTCCTGGACCGGGACGCGGGCGCCACCGCCCTGCTCGCCGACCACCACCTGGTCCTGCGCGCCCTGGTCCGAGACCCGGACGGTGCCCGGTGACGGACACCCGCCAAGCAGCACTGTTCGACCTGGACGGGGTGCTGCTGGACAGCGCCAACGCGGTGCGCTCCACCCTCGCGGCGGTCGCCACCTGCGCTCTCGGACGCCGCGTGACCCCGGGCGACCTTCCACCCGGCGCGCTGCGCCGCCCCCGCATCGAGGTCCTGGCGCTCCTGGACGTCGCCGACCCCGACGACGCCTGCGACCGCTGGTGGGACGGCGCCATGTCGGCCAACCCCGTCAAGCCGTTCCCCTGCGTGCTTTCCGGCCTGCTGGCCCTGCGCACGCAGGGCACGGCCACCGGCGCGGTCACCCTCCAAGACCCCGACCGCCTGCGGTGGCTGCTGCCGCCGACGGTGGCCGAACTGCTGGACGTCGTCATCACCCGCCAGGACACCCGGCCCAAACCGGCCCCGGACGGACTGCACGCCGCCCTGAGCAAACTGGACGTCCCACCGGAACGCGCGGTGTACGTCGGGGACAGCCCCACCGACATGACCGCGGCCCGCGCCGCCGGAGTCGTCGCGCTCGGCGCAGTCTGGGGCTGGCACCCTCCCGCAGCCCTGCGCGCCGCCGGGGCCGATCACCTCCTGCCCGAGCCCGCCAGCATCGGGCCGTGCCTGATGCACCACCTGCCCCTAATCGGCAGCACGTGACCCAACCGGGCCACTACAGTGGAGGGGCGTCCCTAGGGGCGCCCCTTTGCACTTCTGATCCAGAGGACACAGGCGAATGCGCGTGATGCGGCGACGAGCACCCGGCGTCGAGCTGGAGCACTGAGGACCTCGTTCCTCAGCCCGACTCGCGGTCCGGCTCGGCGCGCCCCCATCACCCCGCCACCCGTTTCCCGGACCTCTGAGAGCTACCCCGATGCCTGTACCGCCCACCAGCGGCCGCCTGCAATGGACCGACGTCCCCACACCCCTGCGCGCCCGCCTCGAGGACGCCCTCGGCGCACCCGTCACCGACACGGTCACCCCCGCCGGCGGCTTCGGCCACCAGCTCGCCGCCGCGCTCACCCTGGCCGACGGCCAGCGGGCCTTCGTCAAAGCGGCCCCCGACCACGACCCGCTGACCGACGCCAACGTCCACGAGGCCGCCGTCCTCGGCTCGCTGCCGCCCGGCGCCCCGGCCCCGGACCTGCTGGGCATCCACCGCGCCGCCGACTGGACCGCCGTCGTCATCGCCCACCTGGACGGCCCGCACCCCGACCTCTCCCCGGCCTCCGGCGACGCCGAACAGACCTGGGCTCTGCTGGACAAAATCACCTCCAGCCCCGCCCCCGCCCCCTACGCCGCAGCGGTGAACGGCACGTCCTCCACCACGGCGGCCCTGCACGGCTGGGACGAACTGCTCGCCGATCCGCCGGCCGACCTCGCCCCCGCCGCCCGCGACCGCCTTCCGCAGCTCGCCGAACTCGAGGCGGCCTGGCCCGGCCTCGCCCACGGCGACCGCATCGTCCACGGCGACCTGCGGGCCGACAACATGGTCCGCGACCACCACCTTGGCGTGACCCTCGTGGACTGGGCACACGCCACCACCGGTCCGGCCTGCATCGACGCCGCCTCCCTCGCCCCGCAGCTCATCCTCGCCGGACACACACCCGCAGACGTCGCCCGGCTGCTCCGCGACCATCCCGCCACCGCCAGCAGCCCCGAGACCACCACCGCGTTTCTCGCCGCACTCACCGGCCACTGGCACCGCAGCGCCCGCCAGCCCGCACCCCCCGGCGCGTCCGGACTGCGCGCCTACCAGCACCGCGCGGCGGCAGCTGGCTTCGCGCTCCTCAGCTGCCGCTTGGGCTGAAGCCGCAGCTGTTCCGCCCTCGTGTCAGTGGCCGGTCGGCCTCGTGCCAGCGGCGTGGGCATCTCGTGTCAGCAGGGCGTCAGCCCAACCCACCCGATGTCGCGGACTTCGATCGCTCCGGCGTGCGGCATGTACTGGATCCAGCACCGCCGCCCGAACGCTTCTCGGATCTCCTCCACGGAGCCCGGGTCGCGGACGTCGGGCCAGGCCCGCGGATCCATCCGCGCGACCTCCACGAGCGCCATCACCTCCTGGCGGGCCCGGTCGTCCGGCAGCTGTGCCATGACCGCCACCGCGAGTTCCTCCACCACCACGCCGTACCGCATCCCGCGCACCCCCGTGTGACCGGCTGTGATCGACTCGGGCAGCAGCGTACGGAGGAACCGCCGATCGCGTTGAAGCCTGTGGATAACCCGCGTCCGTGCTGCTCAGCGGCCCCGGAGCGCAGCGCGGATGGCGTCGGCGTAGGGCCGGACGAACTCCTGTGCCCGCTGTTCGGCCTGAGAGTGCTCTTCGGCGCTCAGGGCCCGCCGTACGCACAGTTCGGTGATCTCGACTTCGTACGTGCGGTAGTCGTCCGCGGGCCGGGGCAGCGGGACGGGGTACAGGTGCCAGCCGTGCGCAGTCGCCCGCCACAGCTGCCGGTCGGCCTCGGCGAGGCTGCCGTAGTGCTCGATGAACATCGCCACGACGTCCGCGTTGAAGTACATCGACGGCCGGTCGCCCGCCGCGCACCCCGGGCAGCCGTCCTCGCCCGTGCACACCGCCAAGCGCCGGTCGTAGCGCGGCGGCCAGAAGCGCGGATGGGCGCGCTGCTGGGTGTAGGTGCGGCCAACACGGAGGCGGTGGACCTCAACGTGGCCGCCAGCCTCCAGGCGGCGCACCGCTCGCCGTACGGCAGCGCGCTGGGCGTCGCTCGGCTCTTCGACGCCGTAGACGACGCGGGCGAGGCCGGTTACCGAGGCGGCCAGCGGGGTGCCGTCGATGTCGCTGAGGCCGCCGGGCTCGCTGAGCACGTACGCCAGCACGGCCCGCTGCACTCGCCCGAGTCCTCGTGACACGACTCCAGTGTCCCGCTCCGCCCGGGTCTGGGAAACGAGCGCTTACAGCTCCGGCCGGGGGAGCGGAGTGAAGGTGTTGGGCATCTCAGCAACGAACGCTTACGGCTCGCCAGGGGGCCGGGACGACGAAGCCTCCGGGGCAATCGGCCCCGGAGGCTTGTCCCTTGCTCCGCAGGACTCGTTCAACGAACGGGCCCGTATCGGCGTCACGCCACGGCGGCCTGCTTCGCCAGCGCTGCGAGTGGGGAGCGCTGGCCTTTCTCGACTGAGCGCAGCTGCTGCCAGTCGATGTCGGTCCGCGCGGCGAGCGCGTCGACGGACGCCGTGGTGTAGAGCGCGACGTCGACGGCCCCGGCCCGGGAGGTGCCGAAGCGCACCTCGATCGATTCGGCGGGCTTGATCCACTTCAGGCGCAGCATCCAGTCGAAGTCGGCCCTGCGGACCCCCAGCCGCTCGGCTGCCTGCTCCGGTCCGAGCGGGGTGTCGGCGGCGACCAGCTCCGCCAAGTCCTCGCGCCGGCAGACCTCCGCGACCTGGCCGGGATGGACCAGCGAGCCGTCGGGGTTCGCGCTCAGCTCGGTGAGCAGCTTCCGCCCGATGAACCGCCGGACGACGAACGACGTCACGTTCGCCCGCTCGCCGATCACGTTCGGGGTACCGAGAGCGTCGGCGATCCGGTCCGCCGCCGCACCGCCGGAGATCGGCGGGGAGGGCATAGCGGCCCGGATCGCGTCGGCGTCCAGCGCCTCCACAGCGGCCCGCGACCACTGCCAGGAAGACGCGTCCGGTGCCGGGATGAGCCCGATGTGCCGCGCCCACCGGAAGGCAGCCGCGGACACCTTCAGGCGCTTGGTGGCCTGGGTCGCGTCGTACTCGGCCAGTCGTACTCGTGCCATGAGATCACCTCTCGTTCGGTCGCCTCGGAAGCGGAGGAACAGAACATGACAGAGCACCTCAAAGAGTGTCAATACCTTTTGAAATTAGGCAAATTGGACCCATGCAGCTAGAACGGCGCCCGTGTACGCGAGGGAAAAAGTCACCCGTCCGGGCGTCCTGCGGAGCCCGGGAGACGACGCGGTGGTCGGCAGCGTGGTGGCCCGACCATGACCCCGACCACGCCTCCGGCTGCGCCGCGTCCAGCCCCGACCACGGCTGGTCAGCGTCCTGCTGACACCCGCAGAGACCGGGACGCGGCTGGTTGCCTCTCGCATGGCCCCTCTTGGTGTCCTTCTTGGTGCTTCTCATAGGGCCCCACGTAGTGCCCTTCCAGTTGCTTCGACCGGTCGGCTGTTGGCCGTTCGGACGCGCGGCTGACCAGGTCGACAAGGGGCGGATACGCGCTGATTCGGTGGCCGACTACTTCGCTGCGCAGGGTCTGCGGACGAAGTACAGACCCGTGCCGTCGTCTGCGGCGGCCGTACGTCAGGTCTGCCGATGCTCGGACTCCGTCCAGCGAACTCGCAGGCCGGGGTCGTGGACGGGCCGCCACACGGGTGCGGAGGGGCCGTGCCGGAGCAGGTCGGCCAGCGGCGCCGCGAGCACGGGGACGTCGTAGGGAAAGCGGGCCAGCAGCCCGGCCCCCGCGCGCAGGGCGCTGATCCGGTTCTCGACACCGGCCGGTCCGGTGCCGTCCAGGACGAACAGGAGACGGGGGAAGAGCGGGTAGCGCCGCCGCCACTCCTCCACCGCCAGTTCCTGGACGGTCGGTCGGCGCCCCGGGACCACTGGCACGTAGCGGTGGAGGCGCTCATACGCGGCCAGCTTGGCGGCGAGACGTTCGGGGCCCATGGTGGCCCGGTCGACTTCCACGAACGCCCGCAGCATCGCCCCGTTGTCCCCGTTGGCGGGACCGTGCCGGTAGTACAGCAGGGCGTCGGGGATGACGGCCTCGCCGCTCCCGATGGGGTGGTGGACCTCGGGGATCCAGTCCAGCGGCTCGCACACATCGCCGCGGCGGCGGGCGTCCTCGAGGAAGACGAGCGCGGTCTCGGTCACGGTCAGCGTGTGGCCGGCCTTCAGCCGCACGGCGGTCGGATCGGACACGGTCCTGGAAGGCCGGCGCCCGCGCATCTCGGGCCACTCGGAAGCGAGCTGCACGCCGTACGAGGTCGGGAACCACACCCGGGTCCGTCCGGCCTGCGGCAGGGTGATGCGGTCGACCAGCCCCTCCACGCGCAGCCGGGCCAGCCGCCGCCGGGTCTGCTCGATACGCACCTCGGGCGCGATCACCCGGTGCATCTGCTTGGTGGTGGCTATCCGGTACTGCGCCAGCACACCCAGCGCCAGCCGGTCCCCGCTGCCCGCGTCCACGCCGATCATCACGGATCCGCTCGCTTCCCCTCCAGTGCGGCACCGGTCTGTCCGGCACCGCGCGTACCAGTCACAGCAGCAGCCGGCCCCGACCAGAACCCCGACCACGAAAGCCAGACCGCGGTCACGAAGCGACAACACCGCCGTGGACCAGGCCCATATCCCCGCTGACAACCCGTCCGACAACCGCCCGCGCCCTCCGCTGCGCCCGCCCGTGAATCCGCAGGTCACCGCGCTGACCCTGCCGTGGTCGGTAGGCGGATATCCCCTCTACGCCCCCAAGTCCACGCCCACAGCAGGAAGAAAAGAAGAGTGGGTGGGTGGGACAGGCCCCGGTGTCGGGCGAGGGGATCGGGCGCCGCCGGTGTTCCTCGCGCGCGACGGCGGGGCCGCGCGCGCGACGCCGGAAGGCTCGCCCGTGATCTGGGTGCTGTCCTCTCGCGGCAGAGCCCTGCTAAGGGGTGAGGCGGGAGAGCTCCGCCGGATGGAGGGAGCGGCGATTGTCCGACTCGTGGGCGGCCCGCTCGGCGGCCGTGAGTTGTCGACCACCACGAGCTCGTGGGCCGGGCACGGGCTCACCGCCGGTGGAGCCGACTGGGGCCTGTACGTCCCCGTGCACCGCGACCCCGTGACGGGTGTCGTCCTGGCGGAGATCCGAGCCGTCGCCCCGCGTTGCACCACCGGCAGGCAGTCTGAGCCGTCGGCCAGCGCACCAGTTAGTGTCCACGCCATGGCACACACCAGATGGTCAGTTGAGTACCCGGTCGACCCGTCCGCGAGCCCCACTCCCATCGGAGCGAAGCTGCTCACGAACCTCCAGGCCGCTCTCATTGACGCCCCTGTCGAAGAGTGGGCGTACGAGGTCGACGGTGAACCGGTTGAGGACTTCCAGGAGTTCCAGAAGCGTCTGGCCGCGGCGGCCAGCGTCCGCGCGGGCGAGTTCGTCGCACGCGTCAACGGCATCGTCGTGAGCTCTGCCTGACCAGACGCTCGCCCCGTTCGACAGCGGCCCCGGTTTCCTCGCCCGGGCCCGCTGCGCGTTTCGGCACGATCCCGGGCCGCCGTCGGCTTCGCGCACCGCGACCACGCCGCTGGACCGTGCCCCATACGCTCAGGACATGACGATGACGCCGCAGGAGCTCAAGGACCAGAAAGAGACCCTGGAGCTGATCAACAGCGAACTCGCGGCGCGTCTGGCACGACAGTCGGAGTCGGGCGCGAAGGTGGACACGAAGGCGGTCTTCCTGGTGGGCTTCGCGGCCACAGGCGCCCAGTTCCTGGCCTCTCGGAGCTTCGAGTCGTTCACCGGCACCGCGGCCTTCGCGGCGTACGCGGTGGCCGTCGGCTTCGGCATCTCAGTCTTCAACCTCGCCGAGTACGAGGACATCAAGCCGCGGGACGTCCTGGACACCTACGCACGCTCGGAGAAGGGCGCGACGCTGGGGGCCCTGGCCGGGACGCGGGTGGGGATGTTCGAGAAGAACGCCCGCCTTCACCAGCGGAAGACGAAACGCTGGACGGTCGCACTGGCTGCTGTCGCCGCCGGGATCTTCCTCTCGACTGTCAGTCTCGTGCTGCACACTGGCGGCCATGACAGACACACAGAACCAGGGGAACCCGCCCCCGCCCCCTCCTCCTCCGCCCAGCCTCACTGACTCCCTCGCCAACCCAGCTCTTGTGGGCACGGAGAAGAGGAACGAAGGCAAGCCCGCCCGCAACAGGGCGGTCACCCCAGGACAGGGCATCGAACGGCGCTGACCCGCACCGCGAGAAAGCGGCTCGCCCGTCGTGGCGAGACAGAGAGACCCCGGGCATCTGCGGCCCGGGGTCTCTCTGCGCACTGGTGTGTCCGGCCCGTTCAACGACCGGCGCCGGCCTCGGTCACTCAGTAGTCGTCCCGTTCGGAAGGTGGCCCGTACTGCTCGATGAGGTCGCAGGTGCAGGCGCCGCCCTCGTACAGCACCGTGTCGCACTCGTCATGGTGGTGCCGTACCGGCGGCCGCTTCGGCGGGGCGGTCGACGCCAACGGGCCGGGAGGCTGGTCAGCGCTGGCCCGGGCGGCGGCCCGGAGCTCGATGTCCACGACGGTGGAGGCGATCTCTTCCTTGCGCCACTTCTCGGGGGAGTTGTGGTTCACCAGGCCGCCCGCGTAGGCCATGCGCAGCAGTTCGGCCTTGGTGTGCTTGCGCATCAGTTCGGCGAGGCGCTGCATGCGCGCCCGGCCGCGGGCCGCCTCGGCTTCGCGCTCTTTGTCCGTCAGCGTGTCGGCGTGGGGGACATGCTGCCCCTGCTTCGGCACATCCGGTGGCATGGGCTGTGCCGGGCCGCCGCTCGTCGGAGCCGGTCCGCTGGACGGGGCCGGCAGCGCTGAGGCCTTGGCCCAGGGAACGCCCAGCGCGGCGAGGGCGGCCTGCTGCTCGGCAGTGAGCTTGTCCCACCTCGCGCGGGTGTTCGAAGTCCATACCCCCAGCTTCACGAGCGTCGGCTCCGTCTCGCCGTCGACCGTGATTTGTTCGCCGTGCCCGCGCGGCACCGCCCGGTTGGCGCCCTCCCGCTCGACCCACTGCGTAAGGGCCGCCAGGCCGCGCTGGAACGCCTGTTCCGCCTTGCCCGGGCCCTTCGCCGCGCGCGTGGCCGCCGGGGCCTGAGCAGGCGTCTCAGAGGGCTGTATGCCCAACGTGGACAGCCGCTCCTGCTGCTCCGCGGACAACTGCGCCCAGGTGCCCGGATTCTTCTGCCGCTCCAGCCACCGCCCGATGTCATCACCGTCCATCAGCACGCCGGGCTGGATCTCGGGCAGGACGCCGTCGGCGTCGACCAGGTCGGCGAGCACCCGGTAGTGCCGCTGCCAGTCCAGCGGCCACGGGCAGTCCCAGTCCGGGTCGATGGCCGTCAGCTGCTGCGCGCGCTCCGCGGCCTGGTCAGAGTCCTTCCCGAGGCCGCCCTTGCGCCGGAGATTGGCCACATGCTGCCCGACCGGCACCATCGAGTCGCCCTCGCCCCAGACCGCGTCCTGGCGTGGGGCGAGGTGCCCGGTGGCCTGCCGGTAGGAGCGCAGCGCGGCGAGCTTGCTCTCCCACGCCTCTTGGCCCGGTTCCCACACCATCCCGGCCTCGGGCGCGTCCAGGAGCTCCTTGCGTCGCTCTTCCAGCTCTCCGGCCCGCAGTGCCTTCCGCTGCTGGTGCACCCACCGCCCGAGGGGGAAGTCCTTCGTGACGCCGACCTCGGTCTCCGTGTCGTACGGGACCGCGTACAGGCTGGTGATCTCGTTCTCCGCCCGCCAGCGGAGCAGGGCTTGGTAGCCCTCCAGCCACACCAGCGAGTCCGGTCGGTACACCCTCGTACGCAGGAAGGCCGCGATGGTCGCCGCGTCCCGGGGGGTGCTGAAGTGGAGCAGGGCTGATTCGGCGGCGTCCTGGGTGTCGTCGTGATCCTGGTCCTCGCCATCGCCCGTGCCGTCGGCGCCGACGATCCGGCCGTCCTCATCGCGCTGGACGTGGACCTTGCGGGCGTGCTTGCCACGCGTGAGGGCGCGGGAGGCGAGCTGCTCGACCAGGCGCTCATCGTGGCTGCGCAGGCCCTGGAGTACGGCCACGAGCGGCTTGAAGCTCGCGCTGGCCACCATGTCGGTGGGGTCCTCGCCCGGCTCCAGGAAGACAGGCACGATGATCCTGGCCACCTTGGTGGAGCCGTCGCGGTTCAGCCTCAGTGCGCGGCCGATGTTCTGCACGATCTCCACCTGGGAGCCGCGGGTGTCGGCGAAGCAGATCGCCTCCACCCCGCGCTCGCCGGTGATGTCGACGCCTTCCCCGAGGACTCGAACTGAGGCGAGGAACGCCCTGTGTACGCGCCGGTTGTCGGCGTCGATGCCGTTGGCGAACTGCCGCAGGACCTCACGGCGCTCGCTGACGAGGTGGTCGCCGCACAGCCACGCCGACCAGACCCGGTCCGGCGGGACGTGGCGGCCGGCCTCCAGCCCGTAGAACTCCGCGTCGATCGACGACGCGGGCAGCTCCTTCTCCGCCTTCACCATCGTCTCGTCATCGGTGTCGGTGACATACAACTCGGCAGCGGTCTTCGGCAACGCCTCCGCGAACGCCTGCGCCTCCTCCACCTTCTGATGGAAAGTCATGGTCGTGCGCAGGTTGTAGGCCGCCGCGTGCTCCAGCAGGGCGGTCTGCAGCAGGGCCAGGCGCCGGCCTCGCTGCGCCTCCTCCGACTCCCCGAGGACGGGCGAGGGATCGCGGATCTCCAGGACGTCGATCTCGAACCCCGCGAGGATTTCGCGCTCGATCGCCTCCGAGAGTCCGAGTTTGGCCAGCCACGACCCGTATGTGCCGTCCGGGTCGTCGGCCATGCTCGCGATCTCCAGCTCCTGGCCGTCCTTCCCGCGTAGAGGCCGGGGCGCGGCGAGGATGCGTGGGGTCGCGGTGAGGTAGAGCCGGAAGTCGGCGGGGATGCGGGCGTTGTCGTGGATCGCCGCCCACGGCCTGCCAAGATCACCTGCGGTTCCGTGGGCTTCGTCCACGATGGCGAGCGAAAAGCCGTCCATGCGCTGGCCGTACAGGCGCTCTCCGCCCGCCAGAGCGGCCTCCAGCGGCCCGCGAACCTTCCCCTGGCCCATCGGGTCGTCGAAGTCCTCGCGGTCCACGAGAGAGGCGTACGTGGCGAACACGATGACCGGCCCGTGGGCGGCCCACAGGGCGAGCTGGATCGGGTTGGTGGTGGTGCGCACCCCCAGCTCGTTCAGCACTGGGTCGTTCTCCAGCGAGCACACCGCGACCATGGGGGAGCGGTGACCCACCGCCCGCCACGCCTGGGCAGTCTGCACGAGCAGATCCAGGGTCGGCACGGTCACGAGGATCCGGCCCTCGGAGAAGCACTCCAGCGCGCTCGCGGCAGCCATGATCGTTTTCCCGGACCCGGTCGCTGACACGATCGTGCCACGGGCACCCTGTGGGGGCACAGATGACCTTGCAGGGAATCCGACCCACCTACGAAAAGCCGACTTCTGGTCGACCTGATGTTTCTTGAGCGGAATCCTGCTCATCATCCATCCCCCTCACTCGTGCCATACCGCCAGGCTTCCTCAAACCTTTCGAGCGGGGTGTCCGATTCGCATTCCCTGCCCCAGACCCCCTTGAGCCACCTCGGAGCGTTGTCGATCCGCTCGCACAACACGAACGACTCGGGCAACTCAACCAGGTGGTAGACGCCCTGCGGGAAGACCCCAGCGGGCCCGTAGACGCGCCACAGCTTCTCCAGCCGCGCCCGGTTCTCAACCAGATACTCCTCCAGCGCCTGCGGGTACGCCTTCCGGTCCGCCAGACGCACGGTCCGCAGCGCCACACCCACCAGCTCGCGGGACAGCTCCTTGTCCCACTGCGTGGAGTCGGCGCCGGTCACGGCCATGTAGTGCTGCTCGCACACGGCCAGGGTCCGTTCGATCAGCTCCAGGGACGCCTCGCTCCCCTCCTCTGCGCCGTCATGGTCGGCGGCATGCCGGCCTTCCCGCTCCAGGTGGGCCGGGGCGGATGCTTCCGTCAGGGCCAGGCCGTGGTGGTCCAGGTAGGCCAGGAGGAACAGGGCCAGGGCGCGGCCGGGGTCGCTGGCGTGCTGGATGTAGGGCTTTTCGCTGGTCCAGCCGAAGGTGGCCTGGTGGGGCCGGGGGTGCACGCCGCTGGTGTGCGGGTCAGGGAAGGTGACGGCGCGGGTGAAGAAGTCGTTCAGGCGGCTGACCAGGTCCACATCCGGGTTGTCCGGCTCACGGCCTCGCACGGTGGCGATGGCGTTCTCCAGGATGGTGGTGAGGTACCGCCGGCGCGCCTCCTCCTGCTGCCGGAGCTCGCTGGACGGGCTCTCCTCGACCACCTCCACCACGCGGTACATGCCCTGGTCGCCGTACAGGCCGTCCGGCCTCTCCAGCGCCTTGCGGGCCTTGGTGACGGCCCCCTCGACCGACCGCGCATAGGCGTAGTTCGTCACCACCGACGCGCCCGGGTGCTCGGGATCGGTGCGCTGCGCCACGATGCGATAGCGGATCAGATCCGGGTCTGATCCCGAAGTAACCTCATGATGGATTTCCTTTTCGAAGTTCGACGGATTCAAAGAGTCCTCGCTTCCGGCGCCCCGCCCGGGTGGTTGGGGGGTGTCTCTTGTTTCCGCCAACGGTACATGCTGCATCAACCTGATGCACGCGATACACTGGAACCCACACGAACGAGCGACCCCCACCCCTCATAGCCAGCCCGGCCCGCGTCAGCGGGCCTCAATGGTTCTGGAGGCGCAGCCGGAAGGACCGTCAGGCGGGGGAGCGCAGCGGACCCGCCCCAGG